>NZ_RZSJ01000189.1:0-9942 GCF_003998025.1 Mesorhizobium sp. M8A.F.Ca.ET.021.01.1.1 | reverse complement strand
GGGCAACCCCAACCGGGCTACGGGATGATCTCGGTCGATCCTGAGCGCCTTCTCAAAGAGCGGCAGCGCCATCTCCCACTTGTCAAACGCATTGTAGGCATCGCCCAAGGCGCAAAGCGCTTCCACCAGATCCGGCTTCAAGTCCAGGGCGTACTGAAAGTGCTTGATCGCCGGCGTAAATTCGCTGACCTTCAAATAGGTCTCGCCGAGGCTAAGATGGTAGTAAGGATTCTGCGGATCCTCTGCCACCGCCCGAGCGAAATACCGCAGTGACTTTTCGTTGTCGAAATCGAGCCCGAGCGTTCCCAGGATATACAGGGCCAGCGGATGGTTGGGCGTGCGAGCCAGGACCCTGAGGCACAGTTCCTCGGCCTCGGACAGACGTTGGGCCTGCTGCAACTCGAGCGCCTGCCGTAAAAGCAAGTCGTCGGCGTGGCTGCGGTCGGGGCCTGCCTTGGACTGCGCTTTGTATGGCGCAGCCTTCGGTGATGCCGCCTTCGGCGAGGGTTGGGTCTTGAGGTGCTTTGCCCACGCGGGCGGCAATCGGTTGCTCATCCTGTCTGGCTAGCAAAAGGGGTTTGGAGAATCCAGCCTCAATAGCCGTTTTGCGCAGAGCGCCGGCGCGGCCCATCGATTTACCATTCTTTCTGGATCGACCCTTATCAGTTTCCGTTCCAGTCGGTCCGGTGACGGCGCTCTTGCCTATTCCGTTGCGCCAGCTTTTTTTCTGCGACGAATAGTGTGCGATTGCGCGGCGGCCATTTTTAACGCGGGTGTGATCTCCAACGGCGCATTCTGTGCCTCATGCGGGGTCTGCAGCCCCTCGACGTGAACGGTCGGGAATGGGAGCTCGATGCCCTGCTCCTTGAAGACCTGGCGCAGCCGCACATAGAATTTGCGTTTCATACCGAAGGCGCCTCCCGGTCTGGTCATCGCCTTGACCCTCAATACGATGCCGTACTCACCGAACTCCTGCACGCCTTGCATCTTGATCGGGTCGAGCACCCAGTTTTTGAACTCGGGATCTTCCGCCAGTTCGAGGCCGATCCGCTTGATCAGCTTGCGAGCGAAGTCGATATCGGTGTCATAGCCAACGGTGATGTTGAATTTGTCGATAACCCAGTCACGGCTCTGGTTCTGGACTGCCCCGAGTTCACCGAAAGGTATCGTGAACAGCGGACCGCGATGGTGGCGCAGCTTCACCGAGCGCAGCGAAAAGCTTTCCACGGTACCCTTGTAATTGCCCGAGGAAATATATTCGCCGACACGAAACGCATCATCGAGCAGAAAGAACACGCCCGAAATGATGTCCTTGACGACGGTCTGCGCCCCAAAACCCACCGCAACGCCGACAACGCCAGCGCCGGCGATCAGCGGGCCGATCTGGATACCCAGCGAGGAGAGCATCATCAGCACCGCCATCACGATGATCGATGCGAGCAGAATGTTCTGGAGGATCGGCAACAGCGTGTGCAGTCGCGCCTGCTGCGGATCGAGGATCGGGCCCTCCTCCTCGCTGATCACAGGGTGCGGTACTTCGATGCCCAGCTTTCGTTCGATCAAAGCCTTGATGATCGACCAGCCGAAATCGGCTGCAAGCGCAATGACCACGACATTGATCAAGCCGCGCAATATGAACATCGTCGTCGTATCGCTGCCCTGCATGGATTGCATGTCCAGGCCCCAGACACGCGCGAGAAGGTAAGCCGCCGCCAGGATGAAAATCATCCTGATACCGCGATCGATGACAGCGATCGTCACCGCCGGGATCGTCGGCCGGCCGGCCTCTTCCGAACCCGGCCGCAGCACGAAATTAACCCCGCGCTGCGTCAGCACGATTGCCAAAGGCAGGAAGAATGCGGCCAAGGTAAACCAGAAGATTATGTTAAAGCCGGCAATGCGCTCCAGGAACAGAACGACGAAATAAGCAGTCAATAGCCATGTCGCTCCCGTGTGACCGCTTTGGGGCGCCCCGTCTCGCTTCCTTGGCCGGCGCCAAACGGCAAACAGAAAGAGCAACAGCAGGACGAAATCGGCGCCCAGCGACAGGACCATCATTCCGTCCGGATCGATGCCGAGACCCGGCAAGAGGTGGAACGCGGCGCCGAAGAAGGCGAAGACGCCGACGATCCGGGGTAGCCAATAGGACCAATGGTCAGCCGCTTCGTTGGGGACCGGCAAAGCACGAACCTCGACGGCGCTCTCGACCTTCATGAAGGAAGGGACGAGCGTGGCCATGACGTACATGCGCACACCCCATGTAACGACCGCCGCAATCAGGAATGTCAGTACAATCTCGCGGATGAGCGTCGGCCAGTCGAACAACATGAATGCGCCGGCGCTGCCCAGTGCGAACGAGACGATCAGCAGGCTGGAATAAAGCAGGCGGCCACCAATCTTCTTGGCTCGCCCCATGGGCGTATTCTTCGGTTGCGCGATAATCCAAAGGCGGAATGGGCGGGTCAACTTGTACGTTGCCCAAGTGAGCGCCAGGCCGGCTGCGATGAACAGCGCAATCAGCAGAAATACGCCTGCAGGCCTCTTGCCGGACATATCCTCCATGGTCTTTGCCCGAACATGCGCGAACTGGCCCGGCAGCAAGGGCAAAGTTTGTACGATTCTTTCGATATGATGCTTGATCCGATCGAGCGTCGAGGATGCCATCGTATTCATCTGGCCTGGTGCGGCCACGGCATCGGACGATGCGTCGGCCGGCGAAGCTCCAGCCTTGGCAGGCGCTTCGGTTGGCCCGGCGTCCTGTTTTCGCTGCTCGACCACCCAGGCCTTCACGGACGGATCGTCGAGAAGCTCGAACAGCTGCTTGACCCTTTCAGGCGGCACGGTCGCCGGCGCCTGCGCCTCTGCCTGACCAGCCAGCAAGAGGGCGATGCCAAAGACGAGCGGCCTGGCAATCAGGACGAACATCGCAGTCAAATCTCCGAGACGTCGCGCCGCGCGTGCCAGATACCAGGCTCCCAATCGTCGAATCATGAGTGGCATCGCGCTGTGACCTTCCGATAGAATCGGCAAGCAACGACATCTATGCCCGCCGTTGCCCCTACCTTGAAGAAACCGATGTTGCTGTGCAAGACGTCACCGTTCCAGGCGAGCGATGCAGCGAAACCCAAGGTGGCAAGTGGATGTATCCACGGGCTGCGCCATGCGAGCGGCCGGTCGGTAACGGCGGCAATAGCTCGGAGCGCACAAGAAAGACCCGCCCTTGGTGACCTTGCGTGGGATCGTGATATCGGGCGTCAGCGGATCATAGCTCGCCTCGCGCTCACCGCCGCGCGGATTGGTCATCGTGCAGCATGGGCTCTCGATCCGGCGGTGCTCCTGATACCAGTCCGTGGTCCACTGCCAAACGTTGCCGGCCATGTCGTGGAGTCCATAGCCGTTTGCCGGGAATGAACCGACAGGCGCGGTCCATTCGTAGCCGTCCTCGCAGCTATTTCGGTATGGAAATTCACCCTGGTACGTGTTGGCCATATGCTGGCCACCCGGGGTTAGTTCGTCGCCCCATACGAACTCCGAGCCGTTCAGTCCGCCGCGCGCGGCAAACTCCCATTCGGCCTCGGTCGGCAGCGCCTTTCCCGCCCAGTCCGCATAGGCTTGCGCATCCTCGTATGCGATATGGACGACTGGATGGGTTTCAAGGCCCTTGAGGGTGCTGGCCGGGCCGCGCGGATGCCGCCAATTCGCTCCGCGCACGTAGGCCCACCAGTTGTAGTGATTGCTGCGATCGATGCCGCGCGTGGGCCTGACGAACAACGCTGAAGCCGGCGCCAATGACTCGGCGCCCGCCGCAGGATAGTCCGCAGCATTTGCCGGACGCTCGGCCAGCGTAACGTAACCGCTGGCCTCGACAAAGCGCCTGAACTCGTCATTCGTGACGGTCGTGCGATCCATCCAGAAGCCGGCGACCATGACGCGGTGCGCGGGCGCCTCCTCGGGATAGTGGCTGTTCGAGCCCATCAGGAATTCGCCGCCTGGCACCCACACCATATTTGGAAATGGCGGGCTGCGCCCGGGAACGGAGCGTACGGACTCCAGATCCCCTCCAGGTGGCACAGCCGTGGCGACATCGTCCATGGTTTTGGCAGCTACGGACTTCGATCCTGCGCGTTTAGTCTCCAAGCTCATTGAACGCCGTGGCTGGATCAGCCGAAATGGGCGGTGCGCCGAAGGTCAGCTTGATCGCCTCTCCTATCAACAGCGGCGGCGCCATTTGCTTGGCGATATCCACGATTTTTCCTTTCAATTCCTTGACCTTGTCAGGATTCTTGTCGGCCAGATTGGTCTTTTCGGATTTGTCGGCTGCAAGATCGAACAGTTCGACCCGCTCCAACACACCGGCTGCCCATACGAGCTTCGTATCGCCTTGGCGGATTGCGCCGCCGGTCGGGTCGACATTGTAGACCATCTCGGTGCGGGGCGAGGGCTTGGCTTCGCTAATGGTTTCCCAAACATCCATGCCATCGAGCGGCTTGTTCTTGGTCGGTTTTGCCCCGGCAAGTCCGGCAAGTGTCGGATAGATATCAGTGACATGTATCAGGCCGTTCACGTCGCCAGCCTTCACCTTGCCCGGCCAGTTCACCAGGCCGCAGACGCGGGTGCCGCCCTCGTAAAGCGTGCCCTTGCCGCTGCGGTACGGCCCATTGTCGGCCGGTAGGCTGTTGCCGACCTTCGATTCACCCGCAAACATTGCATCTCGGACACCGCCATTGTCGCTCTGGAAGAGGATGATCGTATTGTCGCGCATTTTCTTCTTCTCGAGCTCGGCAACGACCCGGCCGATCTCGTCGTCCATGGCGGAAACCATGGCTGAGTAGAGCCGGCGCTGGTCGTCGGCAACATGAGCATATCTTTTGATATGTTCTTCGGGTGCCTGATAAGGCGAATGCGGCGCGGTGAATGCCAGGTACAAGAATAGCGGCGCCTTCCCGTCATGCTTTTCGATCACCTTGGCGGCTTCCGTGCCGAACAGGGTGTTATCGTATCCGGGCTCCTTTAGCGGCTTGTTATTGCGATACCAGTCCATCACGCCATGGGAAGCGTGCTTGAAGTGATCGATTTCGCCAACCAGGGCGCCGTAGAACGAATCGAATCCCCGCTGGCGCGGCCAGTATTCGGCCTTCGCGTGACCCAGATGCCACTTGCCCACCATCGCCGTCTTGTAGCCGGCGTCCTTGAGCATCTGAGGCAAGATGTATTCGTCCGTGGCTAGGCCGTAGCCGCCGCCTGACGGGATAACACCCATCTGCAGCCCATAGCGCAACGGATAGCGTCCCGTCATCAGCGCCGCCCGGGTGGGCGTGCACATCGGCTGGGCATAGAACTGTTCCAACCGCGCGCCCTCGGCAGCCAGCTTGTCGATGTTTGGCGTCTTGATGTCCGAGCCGTGGAAGCCAACGTCCTTCCAGCCCTGGTCGTCGGAGATGATGTAGACGATGTTGGGAGGTGTCCCTTGAGCCGCCGCGGGCTGAACACCGGCAAGGCCGGCAAGCGCGCCTGATAGACCGGCTGGAACCGCAAAGCGCGAAACGGCAGCCGCCGTGCCGGCCATCAATGCATCGCGCCGCGTTATTCTGTTGGTTGTGCCGGCTTCAGCCGGGAAGTCTCGATCGATACTCATACTCTCCCACCCTTCTCCCCTTAGGGGTAAATGCTTTTGAGATATCATCGTCACTCACTCTGAAGGCCGACGCTTCAGGACCACGTTCTGCTTCACGGCCGCCATGACGCAGCCACTTCACAACAATCCTCTATTGGGCGACCGCGAATTGATAGGTGAACCCCAACATCGGCCCCTGCTGAGTGAGTTTGTTCACGAAGCCATCGTCGCTATAGTTGTCGTGCACGGCCCGATAACCGACAAAGCCTGTTCTTGATAGCCCCCATTTCTCTTCCTCGTAGACCGTCAATCGCGACGAAGAGACGGCTTCATCGACCAAGTCATATTCGATGCAGCATCTTAGACTGGATGAAGTCTCGCTTTGCGCTAGATCAATTCGGCCGCGATGCAGCGGAACGTGACAGATTAACACACCAACACCCTGTGCAATACGCCCTTCCGGTCTCGGCGCCACACGATAATCATGGCAAAGGCGCTCGATGTTCTCGGCGCATCCGGCTGACCCAGAGATCTATTTCGTCCACAGTCCCCATTGGCCGTGAGTCGGCGATACTTTGCGCCGATTGATCTCGCGCAATTTGCATTTAAGTTACAGCTAATACAATCATCCTGCTATCCACTTTGCGCAAAGGACGTATTTTTGAGCACCTGGCCTTCATCGCCTTCGCACAGGGACGTACAGCTCGGCCCAGGCGGGCTCGGCGATGCCGCCTCTGGGCTGCCTGTGAAGGTCGACAGGCTTTCGCCAGGGCAACTGCCGTCGCGACTCCGGCAAATCCGGTCCCACGGCAAGTGGGCGCTCGATCTGGCCGAATTCAACTGCGCCTTCCGCGCCAGCGGCGGCTTTGCCCCAGGTTCCGTGGCGATAGTGGCCATAGAGCAGGCCCGGGACTCAACGATCTGCGGCATTCCGCTCAAAGACGACATGATCGTGACAATCCCCGCCGGCACGAGCGTAACAGCAACGGTCCAGCCCGGCCTTAGTTATACAGGCGCCGTTGTCCCGATGTCGATCTGGGTAGAGATCCAGGCACTTTCCGCTGGCACGATCTTGGCTAGGGCTGCAGACCACCCAAACGCCGTTCAGCTCACCACCACCGATGCGAAAATGTTTCGAAGCCAAATGGAGGCGATGGCAGATCGCTTCGAAGCAGCCGCAAGCGGTGCAGCTCTGCCGGAGCATACTCCGATCGCGTTGATGGAATATTTGCGAGGCATGGCTGACGCCTTCGCTGGCGCGCCTAGCAACGCAGGATTGGATCGGTCCTCCAGCCGTCATCTCAGGCAGGCATGGGCGGCCGAGGCTTTCATTCGCGCCCATATCCGCGAAGACATCCCCATCATCCGGTTGTGTAAGGAAATCGGCGTCAGCCGCCGTCAATTGGAGTACGCCTTTCGCACCACCTTTGCTCTAAGCCCGCTGGAATTCATCAGGGCGCTCCGTCTCAATGAAGCCAGGCGACTGCTCACCGCCCGGGGAGCAAGAGGCTCGAGTGTCACAAGCATCGCGATGGAGGTTGGGCTCACCCATCTTGGCCGCTTCGCAGCGAACTATCGCCAGCTCTTCGGCGAGTCCCCCAGAGAAACACTGCTTCGCGGGCGAAGGCCAGAGGATTGACCCGATACAGCGCGCGGTCGTCGCCGCTCCTGATAAGCATTTCGAATTTTGACATAACGCGCGGGCTCCAAGCTCGCGCTTGCTCGATCTCGGTCATCTTGCGTTCGAGAAGACGATCGTCGACCACAGGAACGACAGCTCCACCCGGTTGCGATGCGACAGCTTACCAAAATCCTGCCCCGATGCGAATGGATGGAAATCCTTCGTCTGTCTCGGGCCTTAGGGCGGCATGTGCGATACTGGTGCGAAGCGTCTCGTCGCTCTTGCGCACTGTGAGCGGAAATAATGACACCGACAAAGTTCGCCGTTCAATTGAGCACGGCCTCGACGGTGGCAACAAAGTCGTCGAGCGAGCGATCCCCACGAATCTCGATGCGCGGAAGGTCGATGGGATCGCTGTCAAGGTCCGCCGGCCCGTGTCTGCCGCCGAAGCCAATCCGATAGCCGCACTCCCTGGCCAGCCTGCCAAGCCGCCGGTCGGTGACGGAGAAGGGGGCCGCGAACGCCGAGGTTGGCCGACTGGTCCACCGTTCGACGAACATCCGAGAGCGCAGGAGCTCGGCCGCAAGGTCAGAGCTCGACAGACCATCGATGGCGCGATGCGTCGCCAGATGGCTTCCGAAGAATGCACCTTCGGCAGCGAGACGTCGCACCGTTCCGGCGTCCATAAGCCGCGTCGGCGGACCGCTGACGGCGTCCCACTTTGCACTTTCACCCACCAGGTCCGTCACCAGGAACACTTCCGCGGTCAGGTCGTGCGCGCGCAAGATCGGCCAGGCATGGTCGGCAAAGTTCTGAAAGCCGTCATCGAAGGTGATGAGCACCGGGCGGCCAGCGAAAGGCTGACGGTTGGCGATGGACCATTCCAGTTGCTCGGACATGACCGCGTGAAAGCCGTTGGCCCGCAACCATGCCATCTGGCCAGCGAATGCGGCGGGCGTGAGCCGGAAACGGGCGAGCGCGGCTGGACCTTCATCGGCGACGCCGTGATACATGAGGACAGGGATACGCTGCCGCCGCTCGCTACGCGCGACGTCGCGGCGCAAGGCCCGCGCTCCGCCCCAGACGATATTTCGCGCGACCCCGATTCCGATGGATGCGCGGACCGGCACATGATCAATCACCGGCTCCGTCGCCATGTGGCCCGGTGACAGGCGGCGGAAGCGATCTATGCGATAGAGTTCGGTCTGGATCGATTGCTCGAGGACGAGGCCTTCTGTCGCCGTCAACGTCTCCGAGATCGTTTGGCCACCGAATGTGTTCCAGTCGAAGCCCGTCCTTTCGGGATTGTCCCGAAGCACGAATGCGTGTGCGCTGATGAAACTGCCGCCAGGCGCCAACGCCTCGGCGACTTTTTTGGTGAAGCGCTGCAACTCGGCCAGATCATCGAGATAGTAGAGCACTTCCGAACAGAAGATCAGATCCATCTCGCCCGGGAGCGTGTCCGCCATGAAATCCAGTACGCCGAATTCAACATTCGGTTGATCGCTGCATCGCGCGCGCGCCCGCTCAACCGCTATCGCGGAGATATCAGTTGCAGTCAAATGACCCACTCGCGGCGCCAGCTGCCGCGTGAAATGGCCCTCTGCGCAGGCCAGCTCAAGCGCCTGTCCAATGGGGCCGGCAGGCAGAATTTCGAGCTGCCGCTCATATTTTTCCTGCTCGTAGGTCGAGGTGTAGTTCCAGGGATCCTCTGTCGCAAAATAGCTGTTCCAGAACGCCGTACGATCCTTGTCGTGTCCATCCGAGGCCGGTGAACGGCGCGGCGCCGGAAGGGGCTGCGTGGCTTCGGCGCTCGACAGAACCAGTTCCCGCGCTTCCGAGGCCAATCGCGCGAGTTTGCCGAAGTGACTGTCCGGATCAGGCCGGCGTTCCGCCGTGGTCGACAGTGCCTCGGCTGCAAGCGTCTCTGACGTGTCGGCACCGTCGTCCTTTTGCGGTGCCAAATTCAGGATGAGTTCAATCCAATGACGCCTTGTCACGTTCCCGAGCACGCCGAACTGAACGACAGCTTCGATCCGGCCATCCATCATCAGGTAGGCATAGATTTGATCGATTCCTTCCGGAAGCTCGGTTGAGGTTGGATTTCGAGCGTCGACGCGAATTCCGAGTGTCCGCGCCAGCCTGCGAGGTGCGGCAAGATCGTCGGCATCGAGAAGCATTTGCTCGAGATGATACTGGACGCGACGAGCCGCGACCGGATCGCCCCAGACCTTGCCGAGTTCGATGATCAACGCGGTCAGGGCGCCGCCAAACCTGTCCCACCGGGCAGCCAAATGCGCTGGCACCGACAGGCTTCCCACCATCAGGCCATCGAAGGCTACCTTGGCGATCTCACGCGCCCATTTACGTCCTGCCGGGAGCGCGCGCAGGGATTGCGGATTGATCGAACTGCCGCCGCTGCCGCGATCCGATGCAGCGTTCCACAACGCGAACCACGCGAGTGCTTCCGAAGCGGTTCGCCCGGTCGCCTCGGTCGCTCCATTGGCGTGAGCTAATCCTGGGCGTTTGACCCTGGGATCAGGAGAAAAGCCGCGGGCGATCACGATTCCCGCATCCGCCAGCATCTGCGTCGAATTGCGGCTGAGCGCGTTGGGGCTGGCCCGATGGAAAGCGAGCGGCTCGTCGACCATCACCCAATTTTTGCCGAGGCGTGCGACGCGCTGCCATAGATCCCAGTCTTCGCAGG
>NZ_RZSJ01000188.1:0-9956 GCF_003998025.1 Mesorhizobium sp. M8A.F.Ca.ET.021.01.1.1 | reverse complement strand
GTCTTCGTCATGCCCGAAGCTGAGCGTGTTCGTGTACATGCCGTTCCTCCTGCCGCATGACCCCATCGATCTTCGCGCCGACCAGGCGCATTGTCATCGAAAGATATGTTGCCGTGACTTCAGCGATCGACAATCGCTCGCCCGGCCGGAACCAGACAATGACGCCGGTCATCATCTGGATCAGCGCCATGGCCGTCAGGCCGGTGTCCTCGACGCTGAAAATACCCGCCTCGGCGCCATCGCGCAGGATCGAACGCAGTTCCTTTTCGTAGGCCGTGCGCATGCGCAGGATCTGCGTCAGCCTGTCGGGCGACAGGCTGCGCAATTCCATGTTCGACACATGCGTGGCGTGGCGGCGTTCGATATGAAAGGCGATGTGGTTGCGCACATAGGCGGCAAGCTGCCGCGCCGGATCCGCGCCGGCCGGCCTGGAGTGCTCCCAGGCTTCGCGAAGTCCTTGCATATGCTCGCGCATCAGTGTGAACAGCAGCTCTTCCTTGGTCGGGAAATAGCGATAGAGCGCGGCTGCCTGGACGCCGACCTCGGCGGCCAACTGGCGCATCGACATCGCTTGATAGCCGTAGCGCGCTATCAGGCTGACCGCCGCTTCGCGGATTGCCGCCTCGGTTCGCCCGCCGTCTGATCCTGTGGTGCGTGCCATCATCGCCTCGCTGACGGCGGTAGTAATAAAACGAACGTTCAATTAATTCAAGAGAGCGAAATGCTCCTACGCAATGATCCTGAAATCTCCAGGCGTGGTCCAACTCTCCAGCTCTTCCACATCGATCCGCGAGACCGCCGCTCCCAGCGGGCCTTGCCGTAGCCGCTCGATCATGTCCGCAACCGCCGCGTCGGCGCCGGTAAGCCATGCCGTCACCGAGCCGTCTCTCTCGTTGCGCACCCAGCCCAGCAGCCCGAACCTTGTCGCTTCGCCTCGCGCCCAGATCCTGTAGCCGACACCTTGAACCTTGCCGTATATGCGCGCCTGAACCGCCCTCTTCCGGTCTTTCATGGCTCACTCCCTTGCATAGAGTCTGGCGCGGCACCGAACGAAGGCAACTGGCTTGAGGTACTATCCAATCGAAGACCGGGAGTTTTTGCGGAAATAAGTGACTTGATCCAGTAAATGGTTGACTGGGTCAATTTTCTGGCCATCATCCCTGCGGTCTGGAAATTTCCCGGAGGCTTCTGGCATGAGCGATCGCAATGCCTTGGTCGGCGATATCCGCCGCTTCAACCGGTTCTATACCGGGCTGATAGGGTTGCTCGACGAGACGTTGATGCACAGTGCCTATACGCTGACCGAGGCGCGGGTGCTGTTCGAGCTCGGTCATCACCCCCGCGATTGCCCCACCAATCCTGGCGGCAAGACAGGCTTTCTGGCCCGAGCGCTTCGGCTCGATCTCGCACCGGTGGCCTCCGCAATCGCTCGGGGCCTTCAGGTGGATCCTGCCTATGTCACTAGAATCCTTCGCAAATTCTCTGCCGCCGGCCTGACTGAAATGTGCACCGGTCCCGCGCCGCTACGATCGCGCGTTCTTTCGCTTTCCGCGCGCGGCCAGGCCGCGCTTGCCGCACTTCATGCGGCTACGGATCGTGATCTCGCCCGCCTGACCGCGAGCCTGAATGACAAGGAAGCCGCGGAACTGTCGGATGTGCTGACGCGTGCCAGGCATCTGCTCGGCGTAGCGATGGCTCCTGAGCGCCCGGAAGTGCCCTAGTTTCCCCGCGCCGCCGCCAATGCACCCGGCAATTCCTCGGCGAAGATATCCAATTCGTGGTCGAGACCGACACTGACGCGGATGCAGCGGTCTAGTCCTGGCGCCACCGGCTTGCGGATGAAGACGTCGCGCGACAACAGTCCCTGCAGCACTTTCAGGGCGAAAGCACCGTCATGGCCGCAGTCGATGGTGACGAAATTGGTCGCCGAGGCGAGCGGCTTCAACCCGTTCTGTTCGGCGATATCAGCGATGCGCCGCCGTCCGGCGGCCACCCGGGCCACCACCATCTCGAGATAGGCCTGGTCGGCGAGCGCCTCGACGCCGGCGATCTGCGCCATGCGGCTGACGCCATAGTGGTTGCGGATCTTCTCGAAGTCGCTGATCACCAGCCTCTCGGCCAACGCATAGCCGCACCGTATGCCGGCAAGTCCGTAGGCCTTCGAAAAGGTTCGCATGCGGATGACGTTTGGCCGCGAAATATCGATCGGCGGCAGGGCCGAGGCCGGTCCCAGCTCGCCATAGGCCTCGTCGAGCACCAGCATGGTGGTTTCCGGCAGGGCTTGTATGAAGCCGATGATCTCGTCGGCCTCCCACCAACTGCCCATCGGATTGTCCGGGTTGGACAGATAGACCAGCGGCGCCTTTTCCCTGACGACCGCCGCGAGCAGACCGTCCAGGCTTTCGCGATCGTTCTCGTATGGGACGCTCACCAGCCGGCCGCCGACACCGGCAATGTGGAAGTTGAAGGTAGGATAGGCGCCGAGCGAGGTGACCACCGCATCGCCAGGCGCCACATACATGCGCGCCACCAGGCTGAGCAGGCCGTCGATGCCTTCGCCGACAACGACGTTCTCGACAGCCACATTGTGATGCGCGGCCGCCGCAACTTTAAGGTCGTAATTGTCCGGGTCGCAATACATCCACTGGTCGCGCGCGACACTCTCCATGCGGGCGATCACGCGCGGCGAGGGGCCAAAGCTGCTCTCATTGGCGCCGATGCGGGCACGGAAAGCGCGCCCGCGTTCACGCTCCTGCGCTTCGGGGCCGACGAACGGCACGGTCGACGGAAGCGCGGCGATGAGTGGTGAGAGGGCAGGGCGCTGAGGCATGTCGAAAGCTCGCTTGGAAGGGAGCCTTCTTGCTAACGTGCCGCTTGGGACGGTGCAAGGTCAGGATCGACCGATCCGGTGGCCTTACTGGATTCTGCCGGCGGTATTTGCCAGCGAGGCAGGATGAACACGCGATTGCCCCCCATCTAGTCCAGGCAATTCAACGCTCGATCTGCACCAAAGCGCAACCCGCGGCCAGTTCTACCAGCCAGGAATTGCCGCAGAATCCCCGCATCGCGCAAAGCCGCGGTCCGGTACGCTCTTATTTTTCCATATTAATGACGCGGGCTTGTTGATTGTGCCGCCGCTTTTCTTTATCCACCGGCACAACGGAGAGGTGGCCGAGTGGTCGAAGGCGCTCCCCTGCTAAGGGAGTAGAGGTCAAAAGCTTCTCGTGGGTTCGAATCCCATCCTCTCCGCCATGACCCCAAGACCTTGGTTGCTCTCGGGGCTTACGCCGGATTTTTCTGCGCCTCTGCTTGATCCAGAAAGAGCGCGATCTCATTGGGCAGGTTACCGGTCTCCAGGAAGGGTGCGTGGCCCTGATCCGGTACGGTGATTGTCCTGGTGCCGGGATGACGCTTTCGCATCTCCTCCAGCGTTTCCTGGGACAATAGCCTTGAATTGGCGCCGCGTATGACGAGCAGCGGAATGGCCGCCAACGCATCGAATTGCTGCCAAAGAGGCGGCAATGGCTGTGACAGGTCGAGATTGGCAACCGTGTCGACCAGCTTCGAATCGAAATCGGGCAGCAGCCCTTGATTCGTCTCGCGATAGAGCGCGCGCACCATTCGCTCCCAGTCGCCCTCAGCAAGCGCTGGAAAGTCCTGGCTATGAACATTGCGCTGGGCATCCACCGCCTCGGTGAAGGTTTTCGGCTTTGGCGTGCGTTCGAGATAGGACTGGATGTGAGCGAGGCCGGCGGCTTCGATCACTGGCCCTATGTCGTTGAGCACGATGGCTTTCAGTACCGCCGGCTGCATCGCGCCAAGGACATGGATCACCAGCCCGCCGCGCGAGGTGCCGATGAAGGCCGCCTGTTCGATACCGAGTGCGGCCAGCCCGGCAAGAACGTCGCCGGCTTCGATGCCGACATTGTAGTGACTGACATCGGGATCGTAGGCCGACTGCCCGCGTCCGCGGTAGTCGAAAGCGACAACCTTGCGCGCAAGGGCGGATCGCGTTGAGAGATAGAGCGCAAGCTCGTGAAAATCCCGCGCGTTGCGCGTCAGGCCAGGCAGACAGACGACCGGCCAATGGGCGGAACTCGCTTCGCCATAGACACGCGCGTGAAGCCTCAGCCCATCTGGCGCGGCATAGAAGAAGTCGGAGAAATCTGGATTGCTCGACATGGAACGGACGCCTTAGCCGCGAGATCGTCCACGACTGCTATAGACGGAGCGCTGGAGGGTCAAACGGGAAAGGCTCCTCCTTCTCCTCGCACGGGGAGAGCAAGAGCCTCAGCTGCGCCCATTCACGAGATCGCCTACAATGTCGTACTTGCCGGAAATACGCATCTTGTAGACCTCGTAATTCTCCATCACGCGCTGCACGTAACTTCTTGTTTCCGTGTAGGGAATCCGCTCGACCCAGTCCACCACCGCATCGATGTCCTTGCCGCGCGGGTCGCCGTATTTCGCCACCCACTGGCTGGCCCGGGCGGGGCCCGCATTGTAGCCCGCGAAGGTCAATACGTACGAGCCGTTGAAGCGATCGAGCTGTTCGCCAAGGAACGCCGAACCAAGCGTTGCATTGTAGCCGGCGTCGCTTGTCAGCCTGGTCTGCGAAAACTGCAATCCGGCCTTCTTCGCCAATTGCTTGGCGGTTCCCGGCATCAGCTGCAGCAGGCCGCGCGCGCCGGCACTGGATACGGCACCGACGTTGAATTCGCTTTCCTGGCGGGCGATCGCATAGGCCAGCGCCTTGCCCGAACCGGAAATATTGGCCGAATCGGGGATGACGCCGAGCGGATGCGACAACGCACCGACATCGATGCCGCGCGCCCCGGCGATCTTGCCAACTTTCAGCGCCATGAAATGGTTGTTCTGCTTTTCCGCAAGGACAGCGAGCAGCGCCAGTTCACCCGGGCTGGTCAACTGCCCGGCAAGGTCGCGATAGAGCGTTTCGCCATAACGGTCGTAGCCTGCCTCCTGCAGGCGCTTGATGGCGGAGACGGCCTCGCGGCCGGCAAAGTTCTGCCGGTCGGCGGCACTTGGCTGGGGATAGACGATGTTGAGCGCCTGCCGGCCGACGCGTTCGGCGGCTAGCTGGCCGTAGAACGTCGTTCCGTAGGTCGCCGCACGTCCAAAATAATCCTTGGCATTGCCGGGGCCGCCGACTTCCGCCGAGCGGCCGAGCCAGTAATAGGCGCGCGACAGGGTCATCGGCCCCTGGGCTAGCTCGGCGATGCGCGCGAAGTGCGTCGCCGCGAGCTTGGGATCGCTCAGGCCGCGCAGCGCATACCAGCCGGCATGGAACTCGGCTTCCGCTGCATTGGCCGCGCTTTCGGCTGCATGCATGGCGACTATCTTGTATGCGGTCTTCATGTCGCCCTGGTCGACCAGTTCGCGCGACAGCACCCGGCGTTCGACCCACCAGGCGTCCGGATCGACGAGGGATTCACGGTCTGCCGGCGCTTTCATGACAACCGCCGCTGCGCCCGCAAAATCCTCCTGCTTGCGCAGATATTCGGCCTGCGCGAAGAAATAGCCGGCCGAACGCTGCGCCACCGGCACCGCCTTCAGCAGTTTGGCCGCATTCTTGTCGCCTCTGTCGGCCGCCACCCAGGCGTCGGCAAGCTGCTGGGCGCCGGCGAGGCCGGCGACACGCAAGGCGGAATTCACCCGGTCGGCATAGAACATGCGTTCCATGCGAAAACGGTGATCGGCGGCGGGAACAAGGGCGCCGAACTCCTTGATCAGAGCCGCCTCGTCCTTGGCGTCCAGGATCGCGGTGCGCCAGAACGGCGACAACACCGATCGCGCCGCTTTGGCGTTGCCGGACGACACATAGGCGCGCGCGAGAACCATCACGCCTTCGAATGTCTGCGGCTGGCTGCCGTCGAAAGCCTTGATGACGATGTCCGCCGCCGGGTTCTCGCGATAGAGCGCGCGCTCGCTGTTCTTGCGCAACGCAACGGTGCCTGGCCAATTGGGCAGCATCTTCGCGGCCGCCGCGATATCGCCACTCGGAACCTTGTCGCCCCCGTAGAGCGCGATCGCCCAGGCCAATATGTGCTGGTCGAGCGATTGTGCGGGGAGGGCATCGCGCACACCGCGCGCGCCGGGAATATCGCCAGCTGCCAGCGCATCCAGGCCGCTTTTCAAGAGCGTGACGCCGGGGGTGGGGGCCTGTTGCGCCTTGTCCTGCACGCCAGGCATCGGAATGGCCGAAGTGACCCGCACATCGGCGCTGCCGCAGATCGCCACGCCGGGCATCAGCGCGGCGATGGCGCCAAGAAGCGCGAACAGGCGGGGCCGACCGGTCGGCATGATCCTTCGTGTCTTTCCTTAGTCCAGCATTTTACCAGCAGGCGAAGAAGCCTCGAAGCCTAGACTTAGGTCGTGAAGGGCTCGTAAACAAAGGGTTATCGAGGCCGTTCGAATAACGCTTGCTGGCACCATGGCAATGCTTGCCGCGCAACAATGTCGAGACTATGGTGCGCGGCTTCGCTTTCGGTTAGAAGGCGCGCACGACAAAACACCGATGCATGTCGCCCAAAACCGGCAACCGCTTTTGGGACGACGACATGCATGAACCTGGAAGTCCCAAGGAGTTGGACGACATGCTGAGAGGCTCGCTTACTGCGCTCGTGACACCGTTCGAAAAGAGCGGGCGTTTCGACGAGAAAGCCTTTCGCGCGTTCGTCGAATGGCAGCTGGGCGAAGGCACCACGGGCCTCGTCCCGGTAGGCACCACCGGCGAGTCGCCGACGCTGTCGCATGACGAGCACCGCCACGTCGTCAAGGTCTGCATCGAGGTGGCCAGGGGCAGGGCGCCTGTCGTCGCCGGCGCCGGTTCCAACAACACCGAGGAAGCTGTTGGGCTTGTGCAGTATGCCGAAAAGGCGGGTGCCGATGCGGCCCTGGTCGTCACGCCCTACTACAACAAGCCGACACAGCGCGGTCTCTACGAGCATTTCGCCGCCGTCGCCCGGGCGACCAAGCTGCCGATCATCATCTACAACATCCCGCCGCGCTCGGTGATCGACATGACGCCGGAGACGATGGGCCGGCTGGTGCACGACTTCAACAACATCGTCGGCGTCAAGGACGCGACCGGCAAGGTCGAGCGGGTGTCCGAGCAGCGCATGACCTGCGGCAAGGATTTCATCCAGCTTTCCGGCGAGGATGCCTCGGCACTCGGCTTCAACGCGCATGGCGGCGTCGGCTGTATTTCGGTGACCTCGAATGTCGCACCGAGGCTGTGCGCCGAATTCCAGGAGGCAACGTTGTCCGGCGACAGCGCCAAGGCGCTCGAGCTGCAGGACCGCCTCTTGCCGCTGCACAAGGCGATCTTCATAGAGCCCGGCGTCTCCGGCGCCAAATACGCGCTGTCGAAGCTGGGCAAGGTCGAGAACGTGCTGCGTTCGCCGCTGGTCACCATCGAGCAGTCGACGGCCGAAAAGATCGATGCGGCCATGAAGCACGCCGGCTTGATTAATTGAGGATGAGGCGCCACCTCTCCACATCATGAATCAAGTCAGAAAAGCCGATCCCAACAACAAGACCGTTGCGGAAAACCGCAAGGCGCGGTTTTCCTATGAGGTGCTCGACACGATCGAGACCGGCTTGGTGCTGACTGGCACCGAGGTCAAATCGCTGCGCCAGGGCCAGGCCAACATCCAGGACAGTTATGCCTCGGTGGAAGGCGGCGAGATCTGGCTGATCAATTCCTATCTGCCGGAATACCTGCAGGCCAACCGCTTCAACCACGAACCGCGCCGGCGCCGCAAGCTGCTGCTCAACAAGCGCGAGATGGCAAAACTGTCGCAGAGCGTCGACCGTGAAGGGATGACGCTGGTGCCGCTAAAAATCTATTTCAACGATCAGGGGCGCGCCAAGCTGCTGCTTGCCGTTGGCCGCGGCAAGAAGCTGCATGACAAGCGCGAGACCGAGAAGCAACGCGACTGGTCGCGCGAAAAGGGCCGGCTGCTCAAGGAACGCGGGTGATCAGGTGACAGCCTGAAAAAAGCCAACAGCCGGGGCTTCAAGGTCTAACAATCGGCAAGCCCAACAGGGGATGGTCTTGAAGAAGCGGATTGTTCTCTGGGGCCTCGCCAGTCTTGCCCTGGCATGTATCGTTGCGGCGGGGGCCTTGGTCTATTTCCACACCTATTCTCCCGACCGCGGCAGATATCCGGTCAGGGGCATCGACGTCTCCCATCATCAGGGCAAGATCGACTGGCGGCGCGTTGCCGCCGATGATGTGGCTTTCGCCGTCATCAAGGCGACTGAGGGCGGCGACCATGTCGACGAAGCCTTCGCCGGCAACCTGCGCGAGGCCCGCGCCGCCGGGCTCGCCGTCGGCGCCTATCATTTCTTCACCTTCTGCCGTCCGGGCGCCGACCAGGCCAGGAATTTTATCTCGGTGGTGCCGCGCGATCAGCCGTTGCTGCCGCCGGTCGTCGACATCGAGTTCGGCGGCAACTGTCCGCAGCGCCCGTCGCCCGAGCAACTGAACGCCGAACTGCAGGCTTTCCTTGGACCCGTTGAGGCGGCCTTCGGCAAGCCAGCGATCGTCTATCTGACGGATGAAGCCGAAGCTGCCTATGCCGGGCAAATCAGCGCTCGCCCACTCTGGCTGCGCTCTCTGCTCATGGAGCCGGACCGCCGTGACTGGATCTACTGGCAGTACCACAACCGGGGACGCGTGGACGGCATTGAGGGGGACGTCGACCTGAACGTTTTGCAGGGCGGGCCGCAGAAGTTGGCGGCGCTGCTTGCCCCCATACCTTGATGCCACTGAAACCATTTACGATCCAGCTGGTGCCGGAACAGCCAGATTTTCCCTGGTGCTGCGTCGACCCATCGCCGAATAACCCATCCCGGCGGCCATGATGGCGATGGCCACGCATTGGATCGCCAGCGGGGTCTCGCCAAGCACGACCATGCCGACCATCACGGTGGCGATCGGCACACCCGGCAGGAACAGCGATGCAGCCTGCGAGCCCAATTGGTCGACAATGTAAGTGTAAAGGAACATTGCGACAGCGCCGGCGAGAAGACCTTGAATGACGATCTGGCTGGCGATTTCGGCGCCTGCGGCGGCATGGAGGCCGCTTGGCGCAAAGACATAGAGAAGTGGCAGCGGCAGGCAGGACAAAAGCACGACGCTCGCGGTCGCCGTCACCGGCTCGACACGCCACCGCTGCACAAGAACGGCATATGTGGAAAACATCGCGCCCGATCCGACAAACAGCAGATCCCCGAACAAGACATCACCGGCGCCGGTGCGCGCCGGCGCTATGAACAGCAACAAGCCGGCGATGATCGTGGCGACGCCAATGATCCGCCGGCGCGACGCGCTTTCCCTGAACAGCGACAATAGGAACGAGAAGAAGACGATCGAGGCGGGGCAGAGCGCCGCGGCATGGGCGGCGGGCGCATGAGTGAGGCCCCAGTTGATGATCAGCGGATAGGGCAATCCGGCCAGCGCCGCCAACGTCAATCCACGCCGCCAGCCCAGCGCCGTCATGGTCGCCAGGCCGCGCCTCCAGACGATCGGCAGGAACACCGCGCCGGCACCGGCAAAGCGCAAGCCGGCCATGTCGGTGGCCGTCAGATGCTCCCTGAGGCTGAAGCGGGCGGCCACGAACTGCGCGGCATAGATGGCGATCATGGCGAGGCCGGCGATCACCGCAAGCCTTGTGTTTCCCGTGTCTCGGACGTCCGCCATGTTCTGCCACCATATTCATGCCGCCAGGAGGAGACAGCCCCGACCTTGCGATGAAGCGCAGCCTATTGTCGAAATGGCCGCGACTAAATACGCTGTTTTTCGAAAATTGACGTGTAGTTCACGCAAATGAGGTGGCTTGAACGTGAATCCTGAATCGGGCGACCTCGACGCCGTCGATCGCAGTCTTTTGCGGCTGCTGCAGGAAGATGGACGCCGCACCACGCTTGAT
>NZ_RZSJ01000187.1:0-9960 GCF_003998025.1 Mesorhizobium sp. M8A.F.Ca.ET.021.01.1.1 | reverse complement strand
GCCGGATTGAGCGGCCGATACATCTCGCACGGCGGTGGTCTCCGAAGAGAATCAATTCTGGCCCTGTCTCTCGGTGCCAGTGCCCGATTCCTTCGAATCCGGTTGCGTGCCTGCCTTCAAATCCTCGCTGATCTGCTTCAGGACCGCGGAAGCCGAGGCCAGACGCGCGCGGTCACGCGGTGAAAGCCTGCCTGTGCCTTCTATTCTCAGGCAGTTGATGGCGTAGCGCACCAAGTCCTCGGACCCCAGCAGCGGTACGTTTTCCGTTCCGTTCGTTTCGTCGTTCGGTTTGGCCAGGGTCATGGCGCAGTCCTCCCGTTTCACAACGCAAGCCGGAGCGCGGAGTTTCGCTCGATCATCCGCCATGCTTAACGGATTGCGAATGTGGGCGGGTGGCTATGACGGCGAACTGACAGGGCTGCAGCCGGCGCAGACGAAACCGTTCGGAATACGTCGTGGCCGCTTGACGGCTTTTTCGCCGCAACCTATTGGAACCGGGTGGAACGCCGGGAGCAACGAGGCCTCGTGGCGGAGTGGTTACGCAGAGGACTGCAAATCCTTGCACCCCGGTTCGATTCCGGGCGAGGCCTCCAATACCCGGGCTCCCGCGCGTCAGCGCCGGAGCCTGAAGTTCCGGTCGACATGAACCGCGATTCTGACGCGGCAAGCAGATTGGTTGGGACATGAGCGCTGATTTCTCCGAACTTCGCGTCAAGATGGTCGATGGTCAGGTCCGCACCACCGACGTGACCAGCGCGCCGCTGCTCGACGCGTTGCTTTCCGTGCCCCGCGAGGTTTTCGTCGGCGATCGCCAGCGCGATCTTGCCTATATCGACGAGGACATCCGCATCGCAGACAGCGCCGATGGCTCGCGCTACCTGATGGAGGCTTCGCCGCTGGCCAAGCTGATGCAACTGGCCGAGATCAGTGTGACCGATTCGGCGCTCGATGTCGGCTGCGGCACCGGCTACGCTTCGGCGATCCTGTCGCGCCTGGCGAGGTCCGTCGTGGCGCTCGAAAGCGATTCGGCATTGGCGCAAACCGCCGCGTCGACCCTGTCCAGCCTGGGCTGCGGCAATGTGACCGTGGTCCAGGGCGCTCTGGCGCAAGGCCATGCGGCGAAGGCGCCGTACGATGTCATCTTCATCGGCGGCAGTGTCGGCAAAGTGCCGGCGTCGCTGCTCGACCGACTCGCCGAAGGCGGCCGCCTGGTTGCGGTCGAGGGTCAGGGCAATTCGGGCGTGGCGCGGCTTTTTTTCAAGGCGGGGGGGGTTGTAACCGGGAGAAGGGCATTTAATGCGGCAATTAAGCCACTACCCGGATTCGAACGTGAGCATGCTTTCGAATTCTGAATGATTTGGCCTTGCAGCAAAGGCTTTGTCATGGTCGCTTGCATTTGAACGATCGTTGCTGATCCCAGACTGGGGGCACTTTGGGCTGAGCAACAGGGAACATGAAACACGCCGTTCGGGCTGCTCAGGAAGAGAAGCTGGTGCGGCGCGGTTCCCATGGAAAACGAATGAGGGTTAAACCGTGCCGTCAGTACGCAAGTCACTTTTCACCGCCGTCCTTGTGTCGGCGACCGCGCTGTCCCCACTGGCTGCATCGGCCGAAACCATCACGGGTGCCCTTGCAAAAGCCTATCAGTACAATTCCACACTAAATTCATCGCGTGCCGGCGTGCGCGTGACCGACGAGAGCGTGGCCATAGCCAAGTCAGGCTGGCGCCCGACGATCACCGGCTCGGCCAACATCGACTATACGAACACGCGCCAGGCAAATGGCGGCGGCAATTCGAAGCTGACAAGCGGCAGCTACGGCATCCAGATCAACCAGTCGCTGTTCGACGGCTTTCAGACAAGGAACAATGTCGCGGCGGCCGAATCCCAGGTCAAGGCGTCCGTTGAAAGCCTGCGCAATACCGAGGAGAACACGCTGTTCAATGCGGCCATGGCCTATATGGACGTGATTCGCGACCGGCAGATCGCGGTGCTGACCGAACAGAACCTGCAGTTCCTGACCGAGCAGGCGCGCGCCGCGCGCTCGCGCTTCGAGGTCGGCGAAGGCACGCGCACCGACGTTGCGCAGGCCGATGCCTCGCGCGCTTCCGCGGTGGCAGCGCTGAGCGCTGCGCGCGCGCAGGCGCTGGCCAGCGCCGCGACCTATCACCAGGTGGTCGGTGACGAGCCCGGCAAGCTCAAGGCCGCTTCGCCATTGGGCAGGTTGTTGCCGTCGAGCCTCGACGCCGCGATCGCCATCGGATCGGCCGAACACCCGGCCATCCTTGCCACCCAGCATCTGGTCGATGCCGCTGCATTTTCGGTGAAATCGTCCGAGGGCGCGCTGTTGCCGCAGTTGTCGGCTTCGGCTGGCGTTTCGGAAAACTACCGCAACGCCATCCCCGACTTGTCAGGTTCCAACGGCAATTCGACGTCGGCCAATATCGGCGCGACGCTGACCATTCCGATCTATTCGGGCGGCCGAACCTCGGCGGTCGTGCGGCAGAACAAGGAATCGCTGGGGCAGGCGCGTATCCAGGTCGACGTCAGCCGCGACCAGGTGCGCCAGGCCGTCGCCACGGCATGGTCCCAATACACCGCCGCGCAACAAAGCGCGTCCGCCAACAAGCAGGTGATCGACGCCGCCCAACTGGCCCTGAACGGCGTCATCGAGGAGCGCAATGTCGGCCAGCGCACGACGCTCGACGTGCTCAATGCGCAAGCCGCCGTCATCACCGCCAAGATCAACCACGCTGGTTACGAACGCGATGTGGTGGTGGCAAGCTATGCCATCCTGTCGGCGATGGGCCGCCTGTCGGTCGACCGGCTTGGCTTGGCGGTGACGAAGTACAAGCCGGAGGAACACTACAACGCCGTCAAGGACAAGTGGATCGGCCTGCGCACGCCGGATGGCCGCTAGGCCCTTCGTTCGAACGGCGTTTCCGGGCTGAGTGGTTCGTACGGGAACACAGGATTGTCGTTGTCCTTCTGGTGGTTGCTAACGGGAACCGTCACACGGCTTTGGCGGAATCGCTCTAATCTGTTGAAATCCCACATGTCCCCAGATTGGGGATTCTCGTGCGGCGATCCGTCGGTTACGCTGTCGCCATGATTCGAATCCGGCTTTTGCCGGAGCGGAAACCTGCAACGGGTCACAAGGGCGGCGGATGTGACGATGGCAACGGCAAGCAGCGCACAGCGCGAACCCTCCATGGAAGAGATACTCGCTTCCATCAGGAGGATCATCGAAGACAGCGACAACGGCCGCAAGCAGCCCGGCGACGCCGATGAGTTGCAACAGGACCTGGAGCCCGCGCCGAGTGCTGTTCCAGCTGCGGATATCGATGCGTTCCGCGCCGAACTGCATGCCGTCCCAGAGGTCAGGAAGCCTGTCGCGATGGCGGAAATCCAGACGCCAGCCATACTGCCGGCGACAGCACGCACCGAAACGCCGCCACGTGCCGATCCGGCTGCGGGCAGGACGCCGACGACATTGGCTGAGGTCAGCGCCCGGGTTGCCGCCGAGCCGGCGCCTGCCGCCAGCCGCGACGCGCCGGCGGCTCCCGTCGAGGTTGCGACAAGTGAAGCCATCGTCGCCGATTGGCGTCGCGAGATCGCGGCGGTTGGCGAGCAAGCCAAGGCGATGCCGGAGCGGAGCATCCGCCCATCGCCCCAGCCGGATGTGTCGGCGAGCGAGTCGGCGGCGGAACCTGCGATCGAGCGGTCTTCGTCAAACGATGCTCCAACGGGCACGGCTCAGGCGCGCGCGGCGGCGAACGAAGCGCATGCGGTGCGTCCCGCAATTCTTTCCGAACACACTGGACGGCAGGTTGCGGCTGCCTTCGGCGAACTGTCCGACGCCTTTGCAAGCCGCAGCAAGAAGACATTCGACGAGATGGCCGAGGAGATGCTGCGGCCGATGCTGCAGGATTGGCTGGACAACAACCTGCCGACGCTGGTCGAAAGGCTGGTGCGCGAAGAGATCGAGCGCGTGGCACGCGGGGCGCAATAGCGTCCAGGCCTGAATTCCAGAAGAAACGCCGCCGTCGAGGCGGCGTTTTTCGTTGTGAAGAGGTCGGCCGTTGGTTGCCGAACTGGCGAAGGCGATCAAACTGCCATCGGGGTCGCTGACAATGAAGGCGCGGGAGCCCCGGGCTCGTTCGCAGCGATGCCTCGCGGCGAAGATGCGATCGCCGCGCGGCCTTCTGTTGAAATGAATAGGTCCGCGCCTATCTGCTTGTGATGACCCCAGGCAGCCCTCGCGGTTGACTTGGCCAAGACCTTCCGATTTACACCGAACCAGCAAAATTCCCGACAGCGCGGACCGTTTTCCCATGCTTGAAAAGACCTACGACGCCAAGACCGTCGAGCCGAAGATCGCCAAGATGTGGGAGGAAGCCGACGCGTTTCGCGCCGGCGCCGGAGCGGAAGAGGGGGCCGAGGCCTTCACCATCGTCATTCCGCCGCCCAACGTCACCGGGTCGCTGCATATGGGCCATGCGCTCAACAACACGCTGCAGGACATTCTGGTTCGTTTCGAGCGCATGCGCGGCAAGAACGTCCTGTGGCAGCCCGGCATGGACCATGCCGGCATCGCCACGCAGATGGTGGTCGAGCGGCGGCTGATGGAAAAGCAGATCCATCGCCGCGATCTGACGCGCGAAGAATTCATCGAGAAAGTGTGGGAGTGGAAGGCCGAATCGGGTGGGTTGATCTTCAACCAGCTGAAACGTCTGGGCGCCTCCGCCGACTGGTCGCGCGAACGCTTCACCATGGACGAAGGCCTGTCCAAGGCGGTGCTCGAAGTCTTCGTCAGCCTCTACAAGGAAGGGCTGATCTACAAGGACAAGCGCCTTGTGAACTGGGACCCCAAGTTGTTGACTGCCATCTCCGACCTCGAGGTCGAGCAGCAGGAGGTCAACGGCAATCTCTGGCATTTCCGTTATCCGATCGAAGGCGCGACCTTCGATCCGGAAAACCCAAAGACCTTCATCACCGTGGCGACGACCCGCCCCGAGACCATGCTGGGCGACACGGCTGTCGCCGTGCATCCCGACGACGAGCGGTTCCAACATCTCATCGGCAAGAATGTCGTCCTGCCGATCGTTGGCCGCAAGATACCTGTGGTGGCGGACGAGTATTCCGATCCTGAAAAGGGGTCGGGCGCGGTCAAGATCACGCCGGCGCATGACTTCAACGACTTCGAGGTCGGCAAACGCCACCAATTGCCGGCGATCAACATCCTGACGGTCGAGGCGGCGGTCAAGTTGAAGGACAACGAGGACTTCCTGGCGGGCCTCGAGGCGACGCCAGAACGGCAAGCTGTCTGGGACGAGCTCGACGGTCTCGACCGTTTCGTCGCCCGCAAGAAGATCGTCGAACTGATGGAGGCCGGCGGCTTCCTCGACAAGGTCGAGCCGCATCGCCACGCCGTGCCGCATGGCGACCGCGGCGGTGTGCCGATCGAGCCGTACCTGACCGAGCAGTGGTACGCCAACGCGGCGGAACTGGCCAAGCCGGCGATCGCCTCGGTGCGCGAGGGGCGCACCAATTTCGTGCCTAAGAACTGGGAGAAGACCTATTTCGACTGGATGGAGAACATCCAGCCCTGGTGCATTTCGCGTCAGCTGTGGTGGGGGCATCAGATCCCGGCCTGGTACGGGCCGGATGGGCGCGTCTTTGTCGAGAAGTCCGAGGAAGAGGCGCTGGGCGCGGCGATCGAATATTATCTGGCGCTCGAAGGCCCCTGGAAGGCGTGGGTCGAAGACAAGCTCGAAAACTTCAAGCCGGGCGAGATCCTGACGCGCGACGAAGACGTGCTCGACACCTGGTTCTCGTCGGCGCTGTGGCCGTTCTCGACGCTCGGCTGGCCGGATGAAACCCCGGAGTTGAAGACCTATTACCAGACCGATGTGCTGGTGACCGGCTTCGACATCATCTTCTTCTGGGTCGCCCGCATGATGATGATGGGCCTGCACTTCATGGACGAGGAGCCGTTCCACACCGTTTATGTGCATGCGCTGGTGCGCGACAAGAACGGCGCCAAGATGTCGAAGTCGAAGGGCAACGTCATCGACCCGCTCGATCTGATCGACGAATATGGCGCCGACGCGCTGCGCTTCACCCTGACGGTGATGGCGGCGCAGGGACGCGACGTGAAACTCGACCCGGCGCGCATCGCCGGCTATCGCAATTTCGGCACCAAGCTGTGGAACGCGACGCGCTTTGCCGAGATGAACGAAGTCGCGCGCAATGACGATTTCTGGCTGAACGACGCTAAGCTGGCGGTCAACCGCTGGATCCTGACCGAGCTGACACGCGCCGCACGCGAGGTCACCGACGGCATCACCTCATACCGCTTCAACGAGGCGGCGGGAGCCGCGTACCGCTTCGTCTGGAACCTGTTCTGCGACTGGTATCTGGAACTGCTGAAGCCGGTATTCATGGGCACGGACGAGGCCGCCAAGGCCGAGAGCCGCGCCTGCGTCGCTTTCGTGCTCGACGAGATCTACAAGCTCCTGCATCCGATGATGCCGTTCATGACCGAAGAGCTGTGGGCGCAGACGGCGGGTGAGGGCAGGGAACGCGCCTCGCTGCTGTGCCATGCCGCATGGCCGTCGCCGGATTTCGAGGATGCTGAAGCGGCCGCCGACATCAACTGGCTGGTCGATCTCGTCTCCGGTATCCGCTCGGTGCGCTCGGAGATGAACGTGCCGCCAGCGGCAATAGCGCCGCTCGTGGTGGTCGGCGCCAACGACGTGACGCGCGAACGGCTGGTTCGCGAGGACTCAGCGATCAAGCGGCTGGCGCGTGTTGGTGACATCTCGCTCGCCGATGCGGCACCCAAGGGGTCGGCACAGATCGTGCTCAACGAGGCGACGATCTGCCTGCCGCTTGGCAGCCTGATCGACCTCACCGCGGAGGCCGCGCGGCTGCAGAAGGAACTGGTCAAGGTGACCGAGGAAATCGCGCGCCTGCACAAGAAGCTGTCGAATGAGAAATTCGTTGCCAGCGCGCCGGCCGAGATCGTGGAAGGCGAGCGGGAAAAGCTGGCCGAATATCGCGCCGCGCAGGACAAGCTTTCGGTAGCGCTGACCAGGGTTCGCGACGCCGGCTGAAGGGCAGATTCGTGCATGACCCCGGAGCGAATTCCATGCGTCACCGGCCTCAAAAATGGGCATTCCGTTGCGTAAATCTTGACGTAAACGGAAACTTTTAGCCCCATTGTTGCCATAATGTAACAATGGGGCCAGATCCCCTCAAAATTAGCTGTTTTCGAGCTTTTTGGGGCCATTTTCGTGCATCTTTTCGGCGTTTTGGATGTGCGCAGGGCCGTTTTTGGCCTTGTGACATTCCTTTGCATTTTGTCGAAAAAGCGTTTGGCGGACATGTACATGTACGCCCGGGAATTCGTTGTTGCGCCGTTAACTTGAATTGGTTCTAGCTTGATCCACTAGTTATTCGGGAGGACATCCATGAGCAATTTGCGTCTGAAAGCACTGCTGGGGGCAGGGTGCTTTTCGTTGGCCTTGATGGGCTCGCTTATCCACCCGGCGCATGCTGGCGGTCTGGAGCGCGGCGGCTACGATATCGACCTGCTGTTCGATCCGGCCCAGGTCGCGACGGAGGCCGAAGCAACCTATGTGATGCCGGATCGCAAATACGAGAATGCCAAGGGGCCGGGCGGATTCAATCTCGGCTTGGGCACCTCGGCTGATGGAGCGGAGGGCTATTGGGTGCCGCGCATCGGTGTTAAGGCGCAGGTCGTTCCGGGCGTCGATTGCATGGTCGACTATTCCCAACCTTGGGGAGCACATTCCGCGCCAGGCATGTGGAACGGCGCAGTTTCAAACATAGAGACCGACATCAAGAGCGATAACTACGCGGGCACCTGCTCATACAAGATGGATGCGGGCAAAGGTCAGCTTCGCTTTATCGGCGGTGTGTTCTATCAAAAGGTCTACGGCTTTAAGGAAAGTCTTGTGGCTTTCAACCCATTTGGGCCGTCACCGACGGGCCGTGTCGATCTGTCGACCACTGGCTGGGGCTGGCGCGCTGGCCTCGCTTATGAAATCCCAGACATCGCACTGCGCGCGAGCCTCGTCTATAACTCGAAGGTTAAGCTCGATAACATCGAGGGTACGCTCGATTTGACCAGTGTTGGCCAGGGCATAATTCCGATCTACGGCTCCACGCAATATATGCCGGATGTTGTTGAATTCAAATTGCAATCTGGCATCGCTCCTGGGTGGTTGGCTTTTGGCTCCGTCAAGTGGGTCAATTGGAGTGTCCTGCAGAGCGTTCCAATTTGTGCGGTGGGTACTCCCGACGCGCTCTGTGTCACGGGCGACAAACTGCACTCTGCACAGTTAACCTCACTCGATCTGATGTATCGTGATGGCTGGACGATCTCAGGCGGCGTTGGCCACAAGTTTAACGATCAGTGGAGCGCTGCTGGTCAGCTTTCATGGGATCGTGGCACTTCGCACGGCTATGGAGCGCAGACCGATACGTGGACACTTGGCGGCGGTGTTGCCTACACGCCTAAGCCCAACATTGAATTTCGCGTAGCTGGCGCAATAGGCGTCTTGACCAGCGGTCACTCAGGTATAGTGGCCGGGGACAATGGCTATGTTGCAGGTGACGACGCGAGTTACGACTTCGGCAATGATCTGGTCACGGCAATATCCGGCGGCGTCAAGATCAAGTTCTAAGCGTTTGAAAGTTTTAGTGAAAGGCCGGGCATTGCCCGGCCTTTTCGTTTGTGCGGCGTCGTCGCTGGCCCCATCATACAAGCTGCGTTGCATATAAGCCGCACTTGGGCCGCCTCGTGCGATTGTGACGTTTTGGCAACACTTTCTGAACAACCCCTGCGCTAAAGGTCAGGCCGAGGAAATTGCCCATTTCCCGCCATAAACCCGGCGCACCTCGAACTCGTCTCGGGACACGTGCCAAAAGGCTCGGCGATGGGGCAGGCCGCACCGCCCGCGGCAAGGAAGAGAATGGACGCCAAGGTCATTTCAAAGGCTAAGCTCCCTAGCCGCCATGTGACTGTCGGTCCGGCGCGTGCGCCGCACCGGTCCTATCTTTATGCCATGGGCCTGTCGGCGGCCGAAATCGCGCAGCCGCTGGTCGGCGTCGCCTCCTGCTGGAACGAGGCAGCACCCTGTAACATCTCGCTGATGCGCCAGGCGCAAGTGGTCAAGAAGGGCGTGGCAGCCGCCAACGGCACGCCCCGCGAATTCTGCACCATCACCGTCACCGACGGCATCGCCATGGGCCACCAGGGCATGAAGTCGTCGCTGGTGTCGCGCGAAGTCATCGCTGATTCGGTTGAACTCACCATGCGCGGCCATTGCTACGATGCGCTGGTCGGCCTGGCCGGCTGCGACAAGTCGCTGCCCGGCATGATGATGGCCATGGTGCGGCTCAACGTGCCGTCGATCTTCATTTATGGCGGCTCGATCCTGCCCGGCAGCTATCGCGGCCGCCAGATCACCGTGCAGGATGTGTTCGAGGCGGTCGGCCAGCACTCGGTCGGCACGATCGATGATGCCGAGCTGCTCGAAATCGAGCAGGCCGCCTGTCCTTCAGCCGGTTCCTGCGGCGCCCAGTTCACCGCCAACACCATGGCCACCGTCGCCGAGGCAATCGGTCTTGCGCTGCCCTATTCCTGCGGCGCGCCGGCGCCCTACGAAATGCGCGACCGCTTCAATTTCGCCTCGGGCGAAAAGGTCATGGAACTGATTGCCAAAAACATCCGCCCGCGCGACATCGTCACCCTTAAGGCACTGGAAAACGCGGCGACCGTTGTTTCGGCCACCGGCGGCTCGACCAATGCCGCGCTGCATCTGCCGGCGATCGCGCATGAGGCGGGGATCAAGTTCGACCTGTTCGACGTGGCGAAAATCTTCGAGAAGACGCCTTACATCGCCGATCTCAAGCCGGGCGACAAATATGT
>NZ_RZSJ01000186.1:0-9980 GCF_003998025.1 Mesorhizobium sp. M8A.F.Ca.ET.021.01.1.1 | reverse complement strand
GATCCATGCCGTGACCTTGGCCAAAGAATGCGACGGAGCAGAATCAGCACCGTTGCAGCGCTATGGGAACGCTCCACCCCGCTCAACGCCTTCATTCAATATCTCAGCGTCAGGGCCCCCGGCAAAATCTCGAAGGTCGCGGGTATCCGCCCGGGCGACTCGCCGTCTATATCGACCAGCGCGCCATTCTTTTCGGCGTGGCCGAGCGGTTCGACCACCACTTTCCTGCCGCGCAGGATAGTGATGGCGGGGTGGTTGCGGTGCCTGCCGCCATAGAGCAGCCTGATATCCCAGATCAGCTTCAGCTTGCCCGCCGCGCGCAGGATGACGATGTCGAACTGTCCGTCGGCCAGCTCCGCATCCGGCGCGATCATCATGCCGCCGCCGAAGAATTTGCCGTTGGCCACCGCCACCAGCGCCATGCGCGCCTCGACCGGGTCGCCGTCATCGACGGTGATCCGCACGTCCTGAAAGCGGTAACGGACGAACTCGACCACGGTGCGCCACAGGAACAGCGCTTTGGCCGACATCCTGCCCTTGCGCTTGTCGGCATTGACGGCGCGGTCGGTGGCGCCCGACAGGCCAAGGCTGGCGATGTTGATGAAGTGGCGGCTGGCCAGCGCGCCATGCTCGTCGATGTAGCAGATACGGCCGGCATCGACCGCCCTTGGCTTGGCTTCGGCAATCCGCTTCAGCGTCGCGTCGATCTCCGTCGGCAGGCCGAGGCCGCGCGCGAAATCGATGCCTGTGCCGCACGGCAGGAGGCCGAGTTCGGTTGTCCTGCCGCCCTCCTCGCGGGCCTGCAGCAACCCGTCGGCCACTTCGCTCGCGGTGCCGTCGCCACCAGCCGCGATCACAAGGTCGAAGCCGTTTGCCGCGAGATCGAGCGCCAGCCGCTCGGCATCGCCCTCGGCCTGGGTCTCGCGCAATTCGAAATCGCCGAAGTGCTTTTTCAGCGCGGCGGCGACATCGGGCCAATGCCGTTTCAGCCGGCCGCCGCCGGCAATCGGATTGAGCACCACCCCGACCTTCAATGCTTTTCCTCCCCCGGAAGGCGCCAACCCGATCCTTTGCCGGCCCCGATCGTTTGCCAGCATTGAAACCCGCGCCTGTCGGCAGGGCAAGGGGCACCATCGGTTCGTTCGCCGAAAAAGCGGGGCAGGCTGTCTAAGGTGTTCGCGCTTGAATTTCCCTGGCTTCTGGCATCGGTCCCCGATAATCCCGCTATCCACAGGGGCGCGGCCATTCCCCAAACCCCTTACCCGGCGTAAGTTCAACCCATCTCAGGCGGCTACCGATCGCCAAGCCGAAAGGCGAAGTGAAAGGCGGATTTCCTGAGGCCCGTACGGCCCGGATCGAGACCAGGCTTGCCTGTTCGAGGGATGGTAGCCGAGACCTACGGGGCCGCGGAAAGCGTGCCAACGCCGACGGCGGACCGATGCTGCCATGAAGGACGGCAAAAACCTTCGATGGCACGCAGGGCAAAGCCCGCAAGGGCCAAGACCAGCGTGGTCTGGAACGGATGCTGCCTTCGGGTGGCTTCTGGCAGGACCGTCAAAATCAAGGCCGGCATGGCGCGACGACTTTACGGAAGTTGCTGCCGCGACCGTGTCCTGATCTGACAGGGAGGCGCTGGGAGAAATCCCGGCGCCGACTGTCTTTCTTAACCCTCGCAAAGTCCTTTCCCGGCGAAGTTGCGGGCGCCGCTTCACCGCGCGTCAAAATCGGTTAGTATCGCTGCGTCGTCAGAGTCCGTCTGCAACGGGCTTTTCGGAGGGGGATACTTCATGACGCTGATCCAGAAGCTTGCCATCGCCTACGCGTTCCTGTTCTTCGCGGTCGTGGCCATCGGCTACATTCCGGCCTTCAACGATGCCGACGGCAATCTGTTCGGCCTGTTCTCCCTGCAATGGTATGACGACCTGCTGCATGCCTTTTCAGGCGTCTGGGCGCTGGCCGCCGCCTTCATCTCGCACCGCCAGGCGGTGTTCTATTTCAAGCTGTTCGGCTCGGTCTATCTGTTCGACGGCGTGCTCGGACTGGTCACCGGCTCCGGCTGCCTCGATGCCGGCATCTTTATCAACGGCTTCCGCTCCCTCAACGACATCGAATTCCCCACCCGCTTCTTCGCCAACCTGCCGCATATCGTCATCGGCGGGATCGCCGTCTATATCGGCTTCTGGCTGTCGAAGCGCATCTACGACCACTTCGCCACGGCCTGATCGGCCATGTTCCTGTTCCGCTTGATAAAGCGCATCGTCAAGACGATCCTCTGGCTGATCGTCATCGTCATCCTGATCCCCATCGCCGGGCTTGCCTATGGCTTCCTGACCACGCCGTCACTCGACAGGACGCCGCTGCCCGGCATTGCCGACGGGGCGCCGCCCAAGGCGCTGGCCGACAAGGTGCGCGCCGAGATTCCCGGCTACCAGCGGCCGGAGGAATCGACCTTCCTCACTTATCCGGAATGGGCGATCGTCTACGCCGCGCGCGAATATGCCGGTTTCGTCGCCAAGGACCAGCCAAGCGGCTTTCCCTATTGGTCCTATGTCGGCCGCTTCTGGCAGGATTACGCGACGGTGATCCGCGCCAGTTCCCCCTACAAGTTCAACTACGCCAACCACCAGATGCTGGTCATCATCGGCACCAGCCATTCGATCGAGCATATCCTGCAATGGGCCTATGAGAACACGGTCGGCCGTATCACCGAGGCGGCATCGACCAAGCGTACCGCCGCCGACATCTACCAGGCCAAGGTGGCGGCGGATTATGCAGCTTTTCTCGACCAGGTGCCGTGGTACCAGTTCCCCTACGCGCAAAAGCGCGCCGGGCTGTTTGCCGTGCAGCCGGCGCCTGGTGACAGTTCCATCCGCACCAGCGAACGCAAGCTCGCCTTCGGCCTCGCCGACACCATCAAGCAAGGCTATGCCGATCTGATCAAGCAGGCGCTGGCGGCGACCTCCGACCCGGCCTTCCTCGATGTCCATGTCTGGGCCAAGGGGCCGGTCGGCGAGGCCACCCGCAACGAGCCCGACACCTTGCTGGAACGGGACCTGGGCCAGGACGGCACCGTCTTCGTCACCAAGCGCTATCAGGTCTTCACCGACATGATCCCGCGGCTGATCGACAAGGGTGTTTCCTTCGTCGAGATCGGCGGCAATGACGAGATCATGGTCACGGTGCTGTCGACCGACGCGATCGCCATTCCCGAAGGCATGCGCATCCTGTTCAGCTATCCGCTCCCGGCGGATCCCGCGACGCGCCGCACCGGCATGGTCGTGGCCGTGCGCAAGCTGCATCTGGTGCTGCCGTCACTGATCAAGGCCGGCGCCAGGCTCGAACACGTCTACGACTACTGAGGTGACAGCCCTGCCATGCGTCGACTGATCCGGATTGTCGGCTGGCTCGCGTTCACGCTGCTTGTGCTGATCATGGTGGTGCTCGTCGGCTTTCGCGGCGCGGCGGCCTGGCGCGAGACGCTTTCGCCACAGGAGGCTGCGCCGGCGGGAGCCCTGTTCGCGACGGTCGATGGGCTGAAGATGCACTACCAGGTCTGGGGGCCGCCGGACGGGCCGCCGCTGCTTTTGTTCCACGGTACGGCGTCGTGGGCCGAAACCTACCGCGATATCGCAGCACCCCTGGGTGAACAGGGCTTTCGCGTGATCGCCGTCGACATGCCGCCCTTCGGTTATTCGGAAAGACCGGCCGACCAGGATTATTCGCGCGCCGCTCACGCCAGGCGTGTCCTGGGCTTTGCCGACGCGCTCGGCCTTCGCCATTTCAGTGTCGGCGTCCACTCTTATGGTGGCGGTGGCGTGATTGAAGCCGCCTTCTCGGCCCCGGACCGCATCGATGCGCTGATCCTGCTCGACGTGGCGATTGGCCTTGGCCAGACCGAGGCGCCCGCCCCACCGTTCGCATCTCTCCTGAAAAGGGATTGGCCACGCCAGCTCCTGACCGCCTCGACCTTCACCAATCCGCTCATGACCGGGATCGGTTTGCGCCGGTTCATCGAGAACGACGATCTGGTCACGGCGGAGCGCATCGCCATCTACACGCGCCCGCTGAACGTCACGGGCACCACCAATGCCGTTGGTCACTGGCTGTTCAGCGGCCTCTACAATGACGAGCGGAAATCGCTTGCCGCCAACAAGGCGAATTATCGCGCCTTCACACCGCCGGTCCTCGTCATCTGGGGACGAGAGGATTCGACCACGCCGCTGGCCCAGGGCGAAGAGATCGCCTCGCTGTTTCCACACGCCGAACTGGCCGTCCTCGATGGCGTCAACCACATCCCGCAGGTCGAGCGCCCGCACGACGTGGTGCGGCTGATCGCCAATTTCCTCAGACGGATCTTCCCGGGCACCGGGTAGGCACGCGCCGCCACGCACATTCCACGGTCGAAGCCAAAATCCCGCCTTGTTCGCGCGCAATGGAGAATTGCATGTCGCCTGGAACGCGGCACGCACCTGACTGGGCTGCCGGGGGGCATCTCGAAGGGACGAGACCGTGATCAAGACCGCCCTTGTCGCCATGACCATCGTCGGCTGCGACTGCGACGCCAAGCTGTGCGAATATATCGGCGAGACGCCGGCCAAGTGGTCGACCATCGCCGATTGCGAAGCCGCGATGAAAAGCCAGATCCTGCACGAGCGCAATTTCAACTATCCGCTGGTGTCCGGCATCTGCCGCGCCAAGGGTTCGGCGTCCTCATCGCACCTGGCCGCGATCGCGTCAGGCCCGGAACTGAAGCCCGCCAGCCGAACCGTCAGAACGGAGAGCCCGCTGCCGCCGGAGCTCAGCCATCGGCCGAGCGTGCCCGTCGGATCGCCGACGACGGCCCTGGACGCGGCCGCTGCCCGGCCCGTCGCTTATGAACAGGTAGTCGATGGCGGAACCGGCGTGCTCTATCGCACGAAGAACGGCTACGCCGTGGTCAAGACCGATCTCGGTCGCGCCGCCTCGGCAACCGCCGACGCGGCAAAGCGCTCGGTGAACTGGCTGGCCGGCCTGGTGCCGAGCAAGCTCTAGGCACAGCCTACATCTTCAGCTTCAGGCTCTGCCAGAACTTGTCGATCAGCGGCTTCTCGGTCGCCGCATCCTCGCCGGCGACGCGCGTGATGAACAACAGCCCCTGGTCGGCGCGACCATAGCCGACGATCTCGAAATAAGCGGTGTCGGTGCGGGTCTTCACCTCGGCGGTGATGCCGGTCAATTCCTTGCCGTCGGCGAGCTTGCGCGTCGTCGGCTGCTGCGTCAGCGCGGCACCTGCCTGCACCGATTCCTTGGTCATCTCCTGCAGCATCAGCTGGTTGAGCGACACCGGGTTCATCTCGGCGTATTCCTGCACCACGACGATCGTGCCCAGCGCCGAGGCCATCAGATATTGCGTGATGTTCTCGCCGAGATCGCTCTTGGTCACCGAAATGCCGCTCGGATGGTTGAAGGAGAAACTGCCGCCGGAAAAGGTGGCGAAATCGTTCTTGTCGAGCTTCACTTCGACCTGTCTGCCGTCCGGCAGCGTCACATGGGTGCTCTCGCCGGCGTCGATATCAACCGCCTTGCCGTCGATCGTCACCTTGAAGGCCTTGAGGTCCTCGGCTCCGGCGGATCCAGCGCACAGCGCGATAAGAGTGAGGGCTGCCGCCGATACCATGCGCATTGACTGTTCTCCTGCTCTATTCCTGAGCAGTTCCGGACGGGAAAAACGCTTCACACTTTTCCTGGAACTGCTTCCTATACCACCCCGCTCAGCGCCTTGATGGCACGGTAGAAGGTCGAGGAAAACAGTTCCGTCGGGTCATAGCGCCGCTTTGCCGCCAGGAAGGCCGGCAGTTCGGGATAGGACGCCAGCAGCTCCTTGCCCGTATAATGCAGCTGGTAGGGCAGGAAGAATCGCCCGCCATGCTTGATCGTCACGTCGATCAGCGCCCGCGTCAGCGCCCGCATCCTGGCATTGCCATCGGCATCGGCCGGCTGGTTGATATAGAGCACCAGCGAATAGGCCGGCTCCGGCGCGTAGGTCAGCGCCACATCCTCCTTGTGGACGACGCGCACCGAGGCGTTGAGGACAGGCAGATCCTGGTTGCGCAGGATTTCGCGCGCTTCCGCGATGAACTCGACATAGGCTGCGCGAGGAATAAAATATTCGTGCAGTATGTCGGTCTCGTTCATGAGGCCGTTGAACAGATACGGCACCGAATCGTGCATCGGGTTGTTGCGGGTGACGAGACAGGCCTCGCCCTGGGCAAGCGCCGAGGTGCGCGGCACCGTGCAGCTCTCGAATTTCGGCTCCAGCGTCTTTTCGGTGAACCATTTCAGTTCCTGGAACGCGCTGCCCCACTTGGCCATGTTCATGATCACCCGCTTCAGGCCGACGCCATCGGGTTCACCGAGCGCCGGCTGGTCCGCCGGCGGCTGCTCCGCCACCTTGTCGTAGCGGTAGACGATCATGTCCTCGAGGAAATTGCCCGGCGCCGTCGACAGATGGCCGTAGAACAGGCCGATGTTCTTGTTCGGCTCCAGCACCTCGGCGAAGAATTTCGGAAAGTCGTCGGATTTGATGATCTCGCGCGAGGTGCGGTAGACGGCATTGTCGACGATATCGAGCGTCGCCTCCAGCACCACACCGAACAGGCCGTAGCCGCCGACAACATGGCGGAACAGCTCACTGTTGTCGGCTGGCGAGCAGGTGGTCACCGACCCGTCGGCCAGCATCACCCGCATCGAGCGGATCGAGCCGGCCACCGAGCCCGCCTGATGGTCCATGCCGTGCGCGTTCACCGACAGCGAACCGCCGACCGAAAAAATATCGGTCGACTGCATCGCCTTCACCGCGAAGCGCGGATGCAGCATGGTCTGGATGTCGTGCCAGCGCGCGCCCGGCTGCAAGGTCATCGTCTTGGCCGCGGCGTCCACCGTGACCTTGTTGAACGGTCTGAGGTCGAGAACCAGCGCATTGTCGTCGAAGGCATGCCCGCCCATCGAATGGCGGATGGCCGCCAGCGACACTTTCAGCCCGTTGGCGCGCGCGAAGGCCAGCGCCTTGGCGATATGCTCTTCCTCGCTGACCTCGACCACGCCATAGACCGGCGTCCTCGACAGGCCGCTGGCATCGTTTATGTCGCCGCCTTTTGCCAGCCAGGGCAGCGACGGATCGAAGGCCGGCGCGTTGTCGATCGGCTTCAGCGGCAGCGCGATGCCGTCGATATCGGCGACGCGTCCGGTGTTCTTCGGCCCTGACGGGCCTCGCGCCAGCCGCGCCACGGTGGTGCCGCCCCACAGGACGGCGCCGCCAAGGACAGCCGCGCCCAGAAGCAGCCGCCGCGACAGGCGAAATCCCTTTTGTTCCTCGGCCATGCAGATCCCCCGCAGCCAAGGAATAGCGCGGCCTCTGGGCAAAAACCATAGCAGCGCTGCCGGAACGGCGTTTCGCCACCGTCGTCGCCCGGCGGTGCGTGTCCAACGTCATGAAAATGGCCGATCCCCGAAGGAACCGGCCAGATTGGAGCAGGGTCTCAAAAGTCCGATCAGGAGTCTCTATGAAGCCTTCTTGATCGACGTCACCATGCCGGTCTTGTCGTCGACGGTCACCGCCACCTTGGCGCCGACCTTCAATTTCCCGACCGACGCATCGGGCGACAGCTGGTAGATCTTGCCGTCGTCGAGGGTGACCGACTTGGTTGTCGGATCGACCGCCTGGATAGTGCCCTGAACGGTCGCGGCATAGGCCGTGCCGAGAAAGGCGAGCAGAGCGGCGGTGGTTGCGAGGGTCTTCTTCATGGATAGCACTCCGTGCTGTTTCGGTTTTCCGGCACTGCTTGGGAGAGGCAGCACCGAACGGCCCGAGACTGGAGCGGAAAGCGCGCCATCGGCAAATCACGTTGAATGAATTTTCGCAAAGGAAATCATTGGCTTAATTCCGACACAATAGCCTCCAAGCCCTCCGATGCCGACAGCTTTCCCGCCCAGATGGAAGCCTCTTCTCCGCACGAAAAGAGTCGTTTGACGGATTGTGGCTCGCGCCGCCGGCGATCACGCGGCCGCCGCAATCCCTTCCCGGCCGCATCACGAAACAGGACTTCGATTTTTCATCGGTACACATTTTATGTCGCGGGGCCGGCTCGAGCCTCCCATTCGGCGGAGAGCAATTTCGCGCTCAGGTTGCAAACTCGAAGCGAATGCGGGATGGTGTCGCGCTTGTGATAAGGGGGGACTTCCATGAAAATCGCCGTCCGGACCACGCTATCCCTGATGCTGGCGATTTTGCCGGGCCTGGCTGGCGCGCAAGGCGCCGATCCGGGTGACGACAGCACGATCATCTTTGCTCCTGATGATCCCGACATGGCGTCGGCGACCGCGCGAGCCCTCGCCGGCCTGGATGAATTCCTGGCCTTGTCCGAAACACCTCCGTCCGGCACCGACAGGTTCAAACTGAAGGTCAAAGTGCGTGACGGCAATGTCACCGAACACTTCTGGGTCATGCCGTTTCGCCGCACGGAGACCGGATTTGCCGGCATATTGGCGAACGAACCGGAAGAAGTGCATAACGTCGTGCTCGGTCAGAATATAGAATTCACGCGCGACGACATTTCCGACTGGGGATACACCAGGGACGGCCATCAGGTCGGCAGCTTCACCGTCTGTGTGATGTTCAAGAGAATGTCCAAGGAAGAGGCGGACTATATGCGCGGCAAATACGGCTTCGACTGCTGAGCCTGCTTCGGCCGATCAGATCGCCCCGTCCCTCACACCGATCTTCCTCACCAAGGCCGCCGTCGCCAGCATGGCGCCCATGTCGGAGATCATCGGCGCGACATGGGTCTGGTAATCCAGCGGCACCGAAATGGCGGGCAGTTCGAAGAAGTTCTTCGCTTGCGGCAACAACAGAAAACCGTCGCCGCCATTGAGCGCGACACGCGCCGGCTCGTCCGGCCAGGTTTCGCCGAGCCATTTCAGCGCCTGCGCCAGCCGCCCGGTCACCAGCGGCCGCGCCGCCTCGACATTGTCGGTGCGGAATTCATAGGCGGCGTCGAGAAAAGGCTCGCCCGACGACAGGTCCTGCAGCTTGGACCCAAACACCCCACGGAAAAAGCCGACGACCGCATTGGTTCGCCGCGTCGCCACCAGGATTCCAGGGAACGGCTCGACGGCCTCGAAGGCGACGATGACACCCTTGAATGCAGTCGACGAACCCTTGCCGTTCCCTTCTCGCAATTCCGTCTCGTAAAGCTCGAACGGAAACTCTTCGTAGCGTCCGGAAACGACATCGTCGAAGGACTGCCGGTTGAAAGGCCCGACCGTCTCGCGCGGCAGCCGGTCGAAGGAGTTCGGCCTTCCGCCATGCTGGTAGTGCACATCGCGGATAAAACCGAAAATGATGGGCAGCAGCGTGTCGCGGAACGATTGCTGCAGCCGCGTCGCCGGTTTCATGGCCTGGAAATAGAGCAGGACCGAAGCGGCGAAGCCTATGACATAGAGAAACACATGCGGCGTCGAGAACCATTGCTCGTGGGGATCGGCGACCTTGTTGAACAGCCAGGCAATGAGCGCGACGAAAACGACCACCAGGCCAACGAACAATGGGACGCGCCACTTGACCCTGCGGGCGACCGAGGCCCTTGTCGCTTCGTATGTCCCGATGTCCTTCTTGATGGCCGCGATAGCTGCCGCGCCCGGCATGAAATCCGCTGTTTCCATCGCCATCCCCCGCCGCCGAAGCCCGCTTTGCGCCATTATGATAGCTGCTTTTGCAGGAACGGCGCCAGCCGGATAGAGCGATCTTCCCTTCTCACCTTGTGGGAGAAGGGAAGATCGCCCTCAGCCGACCCTCGACCTTTTGCCGCATTCCACCTTCCAATCCGTCCACCGACACCAGCCGCTCATGGTCGCCCACGCGTAGCCGCATGAATGGAAGCAGCCGATAGGCGGCGACCCTGCCGCGCGTCTGCGCTTCAGCACTGACGTCGACGATGAAAATC
>NZ_RZSJ01000185.1:0-10032 GCF_003998025.1 Mesorhizobium sp. M8A.F.Ca.ET.021.01.1.1 | reverse complement strand
GGATGGATCTCAATGCTCACCCACGCGCTGATCGGCGACGAAGGCAGAACAATCGAACTTGGCTGGACAGACGGGAGGCGCACCCGCTTTCACGCCATCTGGCTGCGCGACAATGCGCTCGACGACAAGACGCGCAGCGCCGGCAATGGCCAGCGGCTCGTCACCATCCTCGACATTTCCGCTGGCACGAGAATTGGCGCTGCTTCCATCAAGGCCGGGGCGCTGGAAATCAGCTTCGAACCGGAGGGAAAGTTGGTCAGTTTTCCCGCCCAATGGCTGCGTGCAAACGCCTATGATCGCGTCGAGACACGCCAGCCCGGCTGGACGGGCGACATCATCCAGCGCTGGACCAAGGCGACGATGCAGAACTGCGTGCCGCGCGCCAGCTACAAGGCGGCCTTCCATGACCGCAGCGTGCTGCGCGAATGGCTTTCGGCGGTGAGGACTTATGGCTTTGCGGTGATGAATGGGCTGCCGGCCGAATCCGGAGCGCTGTGCAAGGTGTCCGACCTGTTCGGCTATATCAGGGAGACCAATTACGGGCGCTGGTTCGAAGTGCGCGCCGAGGTCAATCCGAACAATCTCGCCTACACCAATCTGGGCCTGCAGGCGCATACCGACAATCCCTATCGCGATCCGGTGCCGACACTGCAGATCCTGTCCTGCATCGAGAACACGGTGGAGGGCGGCGAATCGAGCGTCGTCGACGGTTTTGCCGTCGCCGCAGCCCTGCAGGCGGAAAACCCCGAAGGTTTTCGGCTGTTGAGCTCCCATGCGGCGCGGTTCGAATATGCAGGGTCATCGGGCGTGCGGCTGCAGTCCAAACGGCCGATGATCGAGCTTGGCCCCGACGGCGAACTGATCTGCATCCGCTTCAACAACCGCTCGCTGGCGCCGACCGTCGATGTGCCGTTCGCCGACATGGATCGCTACTATGGCGCCTACCGCCGCTTCGCCGAACTGATCGAGGATCCATCCTTCGAAGTGACCTTCAAGCTTGAGCCCGGCCAGGCCTTCATCGTCGACAACACCCGCGTCATGCATGCCCGCAAGGCGTTCTCCGGCACCGGCAAGCGCTGGCTGCAGGGATGCTATGCGGACAAGGACGGCCTGTTGTCGACGCTCGCGGCGATTGAACACGGCTTCAAGGAGGCCGCGGAATGAGCGGCCAGGATCTGAACGCGGACACCATCGTCGAGTTCATCGCCGACATTTTCGAGCGCCGGGGCGCCGAATCCTATCTCGGCGAGCCGGTTACGATGTCCGAGCACATGCTGCAGGGTGCTTGGTTGGCGGAGCAGGATGGAGCGCCCGAGGTGCTGGTGGCGGCCGCGCTGCTGCATGACATCGGCCACTACACCAGCGAGTTCGGCACCTATTCGCCCGACGATGTCGAGGACAAGCACCATGACGAGGCCGGCGGCGAGGTGCTGGCGCCGTTCTTCCCACCGGTCATCGTCGAATGCGTCCGGCTGCACGTCGCCGCCAAGCGCTATCTCTGCGCCACGGACCCGACCTATTTCTCCAGGCTGTCGCCGGCTTCGGTTCATACGCTGTCGCTACAGGGCGGACCGATGAGTGCCGAGGAGGTCGCCGAGTTCCGCGAGAACCCGTTCCATGAGGAAGCGGTGCGGGTTCGCATCTGGGACGAGGGCGGCAAGGTCGCCAATATGCGGACGCGGGCGTTTCGCGACTATGTGCCGTTGCTGCAGCGCGTCGTGCACGACTTCGCCAATCGGCCCTGACGCAACCAATCACGGGGAAGAGACAGCCCATGTGTTTCTGCTTCGACGGCGAAAACGCGGTGGCCGCATACCGGATGGAGACCTGCCGCGAGCGTTTGGCCGGCGAGGGCGTTTTCACGCCATCGCCGACCACCCCAAGCGGCGAGCCCGGCGGGCGCGCCGCCGCCGGTCGATGTCCCGAAGCCGGGCAGTCCCGCCTTGATGCGAGGGAAGCCGACTAGCCCTTGTGATGGACCTCCTGGAGCCCGTAGACCGGGGTCGGCAAGCCAACCTGCCGGGCTTTCAGCTGCAGCGCCAGATATTGCGAATAGTGGCGCGACTGATGGAGGTTGCCACCATGGAACCACAGCGCCTCTTGCTGGGTCGGCTTCCACATGTTGCGCTGCTCGCCTTCCCAGGGGCCGGGGTCCTTGGCGGTGTCGGAGCCAAGGCCCCAGACCTTGCCGACCTTGTCCGCCACCTCCTGAGAGATGAGGTCCGCCGCCCAGCCGTTCATCGAGCCGTAGCCGGTGGCATAGATTACGAGATCTGCGGGCAATTCGGTTCCATCGGCGAATTTGACACCGGTTCGCGTCAACTCTTCCACCGCGGCGCCTGGTCCGCTCTTGAGCTTGATCGAACCGTCGATGACGAGGTCGCAGGCGCCGACATCGATGTAGTATCCCGAACCGCGGCGCAGGTATTTCATGAAGAGGCCCGAGCCGTCATCGCCCCAGTCGAGCAGGAAGCCGGCCTTTTCCAGGTCCGCGTAGAACTTGGCGTCGCGTTCCTTCATCTGCTGGTAAAGCGGGATCTGGAATTCGTGCAGGATGCGGTAGGGCAGGGAGGCGAAGATCAGGTCGGCCTTGCGTGTCGTCATGCCGTTCTCGACCGCCTGCTCCGAATAGAGCGAGCCCAACCCGATATCCATCAGCGTGTCGGACTTGACGATGTGCGTGGAGGAACGCTGCACCATGGTGACGTCCGCGCCACCCTCCCACAGAGCGGCGCAGATGTCGTGGGCGGAGTTGCTGGAGCCGATGACCACGACCTTCTTGCCGCGGTATTTGTCCGGGCCGGGATGGGTCGAGGAATGCTGCTGCTCGCCCTTGAAGATGTCCTGGCCCTTGTATTTCGGCCAGTTCGCCTTGCCGGACATGCCGGTGGCCAGCACCAATTGCTTGGGCTTGAGCACGATCTCTTCGCCGTCGCGTTCGACCACGACAGTCCACTCCTTGGCCTTCTCGTCGTATTTCGCGGATTTCGCCGACGTGGAGGACCAGTAATTCAGCTCCATCACCTTGGTGTACATCTCGAGCCAGTCGCCGATCTTGTCCTTCGGCGCGAAGACCGGCCAATTCTTGGGGAAGTCGATATAGGGCAGATGGTCGTACCAGACCGGATCGTGCAGGCAGAGCGACTTGTAGCGCTTGCGCCAGGAATCGCCCGGGCGTTCGTTCTTTTCGATGATGATGGCCGACACGCCGAGCTGGCGCAGACGTGCCCCCAGCGCAATGCCGCCCTGACCGCCGCCGATGATCACGACATAGGGCTGTCTGCTGCGGCCGAGTTCGGCGATCTCGTCGTCACGCTCCTCGCGCCAGGATTTCCTGTCCTTGCCGTGACCATGCTTGGCACCGAGCGGTCGAGTGAAGCCGGACTTCTCCTCGTGTCCCTTCAGTTCAGCCATGGTGGTGAGCAAGGTCCAGATGAAGTCGCCCTTGAAACGCACCAGGCCGAAGCCGCGCGCCGCCCTCGTCTCGAAGGTGATCCAGGCAGTGGTGACGCCGTCTGCCTCGCTCGCTTCCTCGCCTTCGGCAACCTTCCAGTCGCTCGGTCCGGTTTCAGCCAAGGTTGCCGTCAGCATGTCGCGAACCTGGTCCTGGCCCTCCATCGTCTTCAGGTTCCAGGTAAAGGTGACAAGGTCGCGCCAGTAGCAATCCGCCTGGAAACAGTTGACGGCGGCGTCGATGTCGCCGTCCGCAAGCGCCTTGCCGAACTTGTCGAGCAGCGCCTGCGCCTTCGTGGTGGGGGTTCTCTCGAGCATGTTTTCTCCTCCGGTTGTCAAATTGATCAGGACAGGTCGATCAGGATTTTCAGTTGGGTCCCGGCTGGATCGAGCAGAGCTTCGAAACCGTCGGACACCGCCTCCGCAAGACGTATGCGCCTGGTGACCACCTTGGAGGCAGGCAACTGTCCCGAACTGATGAGGCGGATGACACGCGGCCATAGATGCGTTGGATAGGCCCAGGAGCCGCGGATATCGACGTCCTTGAATGTGACCTGGAACCAGTCGAGCGGGTTCTCGTGCGGATGCAGGCCGGTTTGCACCACGACACCTTGCTTGCGCACAGCCGCGAGGCAGGCCTTCAGCGCATGCTCGTTGCCGACGCATTCGATGGCGATATTGCAACCGACGCCGCCTTCGCTCGCGGCGCGCACTGCCTCATCCACTTTGTCCCGCTTCGGATTGAGCGTCACCACGCCAGGCAGGATCGAACGCGCCATCTCCAGCCTGGTGTCGTTCAGGTCCGAGATGAACAGTTGCGTCGCGCCCGCGGCGCGCGCGGCCAGCATCGTCAGAATGCCGATCGGTCCGGCGCCGGTGATCAGCACCGAGCTCCCGGCGCTTACCCCACCACGGTCGCAGGCATAGACTGCGACCGCGGTCGGCTCGACCAATGCAGCTTCCTCATCGGACATTTCGTCTGGAATGCGCTCGACATTGTAGTCGTTGAGCAAGGCAGCTTCCGCCATGCCGCCGCCGATCCAGCTCAAACCCGCCAGGGCAAGCTTGTCGGACAGATGGTACAGGCCGCGCGCGGCATAATAGTCTCCCGAGCGCGGCATGATCAGCGGCTGCACGGCCACGCGGTCGCCGACCGAGACCGACGTCACGCCATCGCCGACGGCCTCGATCACGCCGCCGAATTCATGTCCAAGCACCTGCACACCGCTGGCGCCGGTGAACGGATGCGGCTGCGTCGGTATGAAGATCGGCCCGTAACTGTATTCATGGAGGTCAGTGCCGCAGATTCCGACAAACCTGTTGCGGAGAACAACCTGTCCCGGCCCCGGCTTTGCCGGCCTGGGAATGTCCTCGATGCGCAAATCCCTGGCTGCATGAAAGCGCAGGGCCTGCATGCTCCTCGCCGTGGCCGCGAGATTGACCGCGTTCTGTGTCATGGCTTCTCCTCCAAGTTCCATGTGGGTACCTGGAACAGGGAGCAAGCAGCATGCCAACCATGCTGCTGAGTCGGAAATCGTAATAAAATCAGCATCATCTAGCGGTTTCTGCTGTCACAGGCTGTTGCGGCGGTGTTGCGCGCGCCATGGCGCGCCACAGCCGACGCAACACTAATTGGGCGCGTCCAGCCGCAGCCGTTTCATGCGGCGATGCACCGTCGTGCGGTCGACACCCAGACGCCGCGCGGCTTCGGAGATGTTCCAGCCCGCGGCCACGAGAGCGTCCAGCAGGGCCGCACGCTCGTCCTCGGGCGACGGAGCACGCAGGGCGACCAGCCTGGCGGGCGAAGCAAGCGGCGTCAGGTATGGCAATGCGAAGTCGGGCAGGTCGGTGGGCTCGATCATCCCGCCCTCGCAAAGCGTCACCGCCAGATCGATGGCGTTTGCGAGTTCGCGGATGTTGCCGGGCCAGCGGTGACGGATCAGTGCCAGACGCGCCGCGGGCGAGAGCCTCGCCGTCCGGCCGGCGAGGTGGGCGCGCTGATCCACTAGCCGGTCCAGCAACCATTCGAAATCGGTGCGTTCGCGCAGCGCCGGCAAGGTCAGCGAGGCCGCGTTCAGCCGGTATAACAGATCCTCGCGGAAACGTCCCTCTTCGACCAGCTTGCGCAGGTCATGGTGCGAGGCCGAAATGATCTTGATGTCGACCTGTCGCGGCTCGATGGCGCCAACCGGGACCAGTTCGCGTTCGGCGATCACGCGCAGCAGCCGCGATTGCAGGGAGTAGGGCATGTCGCCGATCTCGTCGAGGAACAGCGTGCCGCCGTTCGCACCCTCGATCAGTCCCTTGCGCCCCCTGGCGGCGGCTCCGGTAAAAGCACCGGCGACATGGCCAAAGAGCTCGCTCTCGATCAGATGCTCGGGAATCGCCGCGCAGTTGATGGCGACAAACGGGCCGGGCCGCTGCGCACAATCGTGGATCGCGCGGGCGAGATACTCCTTGCCGGAGCCGGTCTCGCCATGGATCAGGATGGGAATGGTCGTGCGCGCCAGCTTGGCGGCACGCAGTTGCGTGGCGGCCATCGCCGTATCGCCGCCGGAAAGGTCGCCGATCGGCTTCGGCACCGCCTCGGCCGGCGCGCGACGTCCGGTCGTCGGCTGCGGTTCGATGGCGTGCGCGAACAGCGCGCTGCCGCTGCGGCCGAACACCAGCCGCTCCTCGGTCGGGCGGCCGCGTGTCAGGCTCGGCAGATCGTCGACGCTGACATCGAGATAGCGCGAGATAGACTGGCCGATGGGGGAGGGCGAGTGCCGCCAGTCGACGCCTCCGGCCTGCGCCAGAAGCAGCGCTCCGCCACGCGTCGTGCCAAGGATGCGGCCCGAGGCATCGAGGGCGATGGCTGCCTCGGGGTCGACGTCCAGGAATTCCGGCGAACGGGAAAACCGCAGCACCCATTCGGAGTGCATCTGTGCCATCAGATTGGCGAGCTCGATGCGCCGCGCGGAAGCCGTCACCAAATGCAACGCCAGATTCTGGCTGATTTTCGGTTGCGGGGAGCGCAGCAGGGAAATGTCGAGCACGGCGGCGAGCTCGCCATTGGTGTCGAAGATCGGCGCGGCGGTGCAGGAGAGCGGCGTGTGGGTCGTGTCGAAATGATCGGTCTGGTGGATCGTCATCGCCTCGCCGGTGACGATGCAGGAGCCGACACCGCAGGTTCCAGTGCGGCTTTCCGACCATTCGGAGCCGAGATAAAGCCCTGCCGTTCGCAACTGGTCCATGAACAGGGGATCGCCGAGGAAGTCGACGGTGACGCCCTTGGCATTTGCCAGCAGCAGCACATAGTTCTGGCCCGCCACCTGCTTGAAGAGCGTTTCCAGGCCGCTGCGGGCGATCGCGATCAGCCGCTCGGACTGTTCGCGATGTTCGCGCAACTGGGTATCGGGGACGATATAGGCTTCCGTCGGCCGGGCGGGGTCGAGCCGGTGGGTGTCGACACAGCGCAGCCAGGACTTGACCACGACATCGTCGCGCGCCGATGTCCTGCCGGACAGGACCTGCTCTATCTCCCGGATATGCTCCCGTTCACCAGCCACGCGTCCTCCTCCCAAGGCAACGTCCTAGCCTGGCATAGTGGTGCGCCGGCCGCATGGGCTCAACTGTACTATGGTAGCGCGTGGCTTTACCGCGTTATCGCGTGGCGGAGCCGATCTCACGGCTGAGTGAATTCGTGCCGTACCCCATTGACGACCCCGCGAGTTCGCCTTTATGGTCCGCCACCATGAAAACGGCACTCATTCTCGTAGGAAGGCGCGTGGGCAAGGCGGTGTAACCGCCGGGCGAAAACCTCCCATGCGCACCACACAGGCTCCCTCGGGGGCCTTTTTTATTGCCTGAAACACGACTAAACGACCAGCAAACGCCCAAATGGCGACAGTACGGGACCAGACCGATGAGCAACGGACAGAGTGAGCGGCGCGAAATGCCAAGCAGCAGGGAAATGACTGGCGCCGAAATGGTGGTGCAGGCGCTGAAGGACAATGGCGTCAAGCATGTCTTCGGCTATCCGGGCGGCGCTGTTCTCCCGATCTATGACGAGATTTTCCAGCAGGACGAGGTGGAGCACATTCTCGTGCGGCACGAGCAGGGCGCCGGCCACGCGGCCGAGGGTTATGCGCGGTCGACCGGCAAGGCCGGCGTCATGCTGGTGACATCGGGCCCCGGCGCCACCAATGCGGTGACGCCGCTGCAGGACGCGCTGATGGATTCCATTCCGCTGGTCTGCCTGACCGGCCAGGTGCCGACCTCGCTGATCGGTTCGGACGCGTTCCAGGAATGCGATACGGTCGGCATCACGCGGCCCTGCACCAAGCACAACTGGCTTGTGAAGGACGTCAACGAGCTCGCCGCGACCATCCACGAGGCCTTCCATGTCGCCACGACCGGCCGTCCCGGTCCGGTCGTGGTCGACATCCCGAAGGACGTGCAGTTCGCCAAGGGCTTTTATGTCCCGCCGCAGATCGCACCGCGCACCTCTTACCAGCCGAAGGTCCAGGGCGACCTGGAGAAGGTCAAGGCCGCGGTCGAACTGATGGCGAGCGCCAAGAAGCCGATCATCTATTCGGGCGGCGGCGTCATCAATTCCGGTCCGGAAGCGAGCCACCTGCTGCGCGAACTGGTCGACCTCACCGGTTTCCCGATCACCTCGACGCTGATGGGACTCGGCGCCTATCCGGCCTCGGGCAAGAACTGGATGGGCATGCTCGGCATGCACGGCACCTATGAAGCCAACATGGCGATGCATGATTGCGACGTGATGATCTGCATCGGCGCGCGCTTCGACGACCGCATCACCGGCCGGCTGACCGCGTTTTCGCCGAATTCGAAGAAGATTCACATCGACATCGATCCGTCCTCGATCAACAAGAACGTCCACACCGACGTGCCGATCATTGGCGATGTCGGCCGGGTGCTGGAGGATCTGGTGCGGCTGTGGCGGGCGAGCGCCAAGGCCGACAAGAAGGCGCTCTATCCCTGGTGGGAGCAGATCGCCAAATGGCGGGCGCGCGATTCACTCGCCTACAAGATGAACAACGACGTGATCATGCCGCAATACGCCATCCAGCGGCTTTACGCGCTGACCAAGGACATGGACACCTACATCACCACCGAGGTCGGCCAGCACCAGATGTGGGCGGCGCAGCACTATCATTTCGACAAGCCGAACCGCTGGATGACATCGGGTGGTCTCGGCACGATGGGCTACGGCCTGCCGGCCGCGCTCGGCGTGCAGATCGCGCATCCGAACGCGCTGGTGGTCGATATCGCCGGCGACGCCTCGGTGCAGATGACGATGCAGGAGATGAGTGCGGCGGTGCAGTATGACGCGCCAATCAAGATCTTCATCCTCAACAACCAGTATATGGGCATGGTGCGGCAGTGGCAGCAGCTGCTGCACGGCAACCGGCTGTCGCATTCCTATACCGAGGCGATGCCGGACTTCGTCAAGCTGGCCGAAGCCTATGGCGGCCACGGCATACGCTGCGACAAACCGGACGAGCTCGACGATGCGATCAAGGAGATGATCTCGGTCAGGAAGCCGGTGCTGTTCGACTGCCGCGTGGCGACACTCGCCAACTGCTTCCCGATGATCCCTTCGGGCAAGGCGCATAACGAGATGCTTTTGCCCGACGAGGCGACCGACGAGGCTGTGGCCAATGCCATCGACGCCAAGGGCAGGGAACTGGTTTAACCGCAGGCGGAAGCCGTGTTAAAACAGAGAATTAGCTCAAAAGTTTGAAATCGAGATTCACGTCATGAACGCACAGCTTCAGCCCACCGGCTCCGCCTACTTCATCGCCAAGGAAACCGAGAAGCCGGAAACGCACACGCTTTCCGTGCTGGTCGACAACGAGCCGGGCGTTCTCGCCCGGGTCATCGGCCTGTTTTCGGGGCGCGGCTACAACATCGAAAGCCTGACCGTCTCCGAGACCGAGCATGAAAAACATCTCTCGCGCATCACCATCGTGACGCGCGGCACCCCGCATGTGATGGAGCAGATCAAGCATCAGCTCGAACGCATCGTGCCGGTGCACCGCGTGGTCGATCTGACCGTGCGCTCGCACGAGCTCGGCCAGGAGCGGCCGCTGGAGCGGGAACTCGCGCTGGTCAAGGTTGCCGGCACCGGGGAGGCGCGGGTCGAGGCGCTGAGACTCGCCGACGCTTTCCGCGCCAGCGTCATCGACGCCAACACCGAGCATTTCATCTTCGAGATCACCGGCAAGGGCTCCAAGCTTGACCAGTTCATCGCCATCATGAAGCCGCTCGGCCTGGTCGAGATCTGCCGCACCGGCGTGGCGGCGATGAACCGCGGCCCGCAAGGGATGTAGACCGACGTAACCCAGCCGAATTTTCCACGAATGCAGGACTGGCGTGACCAACGGCCGGCACTGGCCTTTGTGCAGCCGCCGGAAAGAGACAAGAGTACTGACGTATCTGGGAGGATATCATGTCCCTCGACGCATTCCTCGCCCTGCTTGTCTACGCCTTGGTGACCTCGATCACGCCAGGGCCGAACAACCTCATGCTGCTGGCCTCCGGCGTCAATTTCGGCATCGCCAGGAC
>NZ_RZSJ01000184.1:0-10088 GCF_003998025.1 Mesorhizobium sp. M8A.F.Ca.ET.021.01.1.1 | reverse complement strand
CTCGACCTCCTTGTCCGACATCGGCAGCGTGAATTCGCGGAAATGCCGGATGCGGTCGGAGGCCGGCTGGTACTTGTGCACCTGCCGGTCGATTTCGAGAAAGCCTGTTACCTTGCCCATAGTCCAGTTCCTGCTGTCCAGATGGTGCGGTTTTCGCCGCACCCGTTAACCTCTTGAGGCAGCCATGGCAACCTTGAGCCCGAGGTCAAACTGTCGATGAAGGGGCCGGGAAGCCTGGGCTCCCCGGCAATTCTCAATAATCTATTCGGCCGCGACGCCCATGCGCATGCGTTCCATCTCGATCAGCGCGCGGCGGTATTCGACCGGCATGATCTTGCGGAATTTCGGCCGGAACGTCGCCCAGTCGTCGAGGATCTCGCGGCCGCGCACCGAACCCGTATAGTGCACGTGGTTCGAGATCAGCTGGTAGAGCCGTTCCTCGTCATGGCTGGTCATGTCGCCGGAGACGTCGACGCGGCCCTTGTGGTCGAGGTCGCCGCCATGGTGCAGCAGCTTTTCCATCAGGTCGTCTTCTTCCGGAACCGGCTCCAGCTCGACCATGGCCATGTTGCAGCGCTCGGCGAAATCGCCCCCCCCGTCCAGCACGTAGGCGACGCCGCCCGACATGCCGGCGGCGAAGTTGCGGCCGGTCTTGCCGATGACGACGACGACGCCGCCCGTCATGTATTCGCAGCCATGATCGCCGACGCCTTCGACGACGGCCGCCACGCCCGAATTGCGCACCGCGAAGCGCTCGCCGGCGACCCCGGCGAAATAGGCCTCGCCCTCGGTCGCGCCATAGAGCACCGTATTGCCGACGATGATGGAGTCGGCCGCGACGATCCTGGCTTCTTGCGGCGGCCGGATGACGATGCGGCCGCCCGACAGGCCCTTGCCGACATAGTCGTTGCCGGCACCGACCAACTCGAAGGAAACGCCGCGTGCCAGGAAGGCGCCGAAGGACTGGCCGGCGGTTCCGGTGAGCTTGACCTGGATCGTGTCCTCGCGCAGCCCCTTGTGCTTGAAGCGCTTGGCCACCTCACCCGACAGCATGGCGCCCGTGGAACGGTCGACATTGCGGATGTCCACCTCGATCTTGACCGGTTGCTTGGCCTCCAATGCGGGCTTGGCCAGTTCGATCAGCTTGCGGTCGAGCACATCGTCGATCGGGTGCTTCTGCCGTTCCGTCCAATGCACTGCTTCATGCGGCGCATCCGGCTTGTAGAACATCTTCGAGAAGTCGAGCCCGCGCGCCTTCCAGTGCTGGATCACGTCGCGCTTTTCCAGAAGGTCGGCGTCGCCGATGATCTGGTCGATATGGGTAAAGCCCATTTCGGCGAGCAGCGCCCGCACCTCTTCCGCCACGTAGAAGAAGAAGTTGATGACGTGCTCGGGCGTGCCCTTGAAGCGCTTGCGCAGCACCGGGTCCTGCGTCGCCACACCGACCGGACAGGTGTTGAGATGGCACTTGCGCATCATGATGCAGCCGGCCGCGATCAGCGGCGCGGTCGAGAAGCCGAACTCGTCGGCGCCGAGCAGCGCGCCGATGATGACGTCGCGCCCGGTGCGCAGGCCGCCGTCGACCTGCAGCGCCACGCGTGAACGCAGGCCGTTCAACACCAGCGTCTGATGCGTCTCGGCAAGACCCATCTCCCACGGGCTGCCGGCATGCTTGAGCGAGGTCAGCGGCGAGGCGCCGGTGCCGCCATCATAACCCGAGATGGTGATGTGGTCGGCGCGCGCCTTGGCGACGCCGGCGGCAACCGTGCCGACACCGACTTCCGACACCAGCTTGACCGACACGTCGGCCGCCGGATTGACGTTCTTCAGATCGTAGATCAGCTGCGCCAAATCCTCGATCGAATAGATGTCGTGATGCGGCGGCGGCGAGATCAGGCCGACGCCCGGCGTCGAGTGCCTCACCTTGGCAATGGTCGCGTCGACCTTGTGGCCGGGCAATTGGCCGCCCTCGCCGGGCTTGGCGCCCTGCGCCACCTTGATCTGCATGACATCGGAATTGACGAGATACTCGGCCGTCACGCCGAACCGTCCCGAGGCGACCTGCTTGATCGCCGAGCGTTCCGGGTTCTTGCCGCCGCCAGGCAGCGGCAGATAGCGGTCGGCCTCTTCGCCGCCCTCGCCGGTGTTCGACTTGCCGCCGATCTGGTTCATGGCGCGCGCCAGCGTGGTGTGCGCTTCCCTGGAGATCGAACCGAACGACATCGCCCCGGTCGAGAAGCGCTTGACGATCTCGGCTGCCGGCATGACGTCGTCGAGCGCGACCTTCTTGCGCCCGCTCTCATCCGCCAGCTTGATCTTGAACAGGCCGCGGATGGTCTGGGCGCGGGCCGTCTGGCTGTCGATCTGCGTCGAATACTCCTTGAACGTGTCCCACGAACCCTGGCGCACGGCGTGCTGCAAGGTGGCGACCGCGTCGGGCGACCACATATGCGCCTCGCCGCGCATGCGGAACAGATACTCGCCGCCGACCTCCAGGCTGTTGCGCAGCACCGGATCGCTGCCGAAACCGTCCGTGTGGCGGCTGACGGTTTCGCCTGCGACCTCATCAAGTCCGACGCCTTCGATCAGCGTCGCGGTGCCGGTGAAGTACTGCTGCACGAAATCGGTCTTCAGCCCGATGGCATCGAAGATCTGCGCGCCGCAATAGGACTGATAGGTCGAGATGCCCATCTTGGACATCACCTTGAGGATGCCCTTGCCGATCGACTTGATGTAGCGCGACACCACTTCATAGGCGTCGACCTCTTCCGGCAGCTCGCCGCGCTTGTGCATGTCGAGCAGCGTGTCGAAGGCCAGATAGGGATTAATCGCTTCCGCGCCATAGCCGGCAAGGCAGCAGAAATGATGCACCTCGCGCGGCTCGCCGGATTCCACGACCAGGCCGACCGCGGTGCGCAGGCCCTTGCGGATCAGATGGTGGTGCACGGCGGCCGTCGCCAGCAGTGCCGGAATGGCGATGCGGTCCGGCCCAAGCTGGCGGTCGGACAGGATGATGATGTTGTAGCCGCCGGCGACCGCTGCTTCGGCCCGCTCGCACAGACGTTCGACGGCGCCCTGCATGCCGGCAGCACCCTCGCTCGACCCATAGGTGATGTCGATCGTCTTGGTGTCGAAACGGTCCTCGGTATGGCCGATGGAGCGGATCTTTTCGAGATCGCCGTTGGTCAGGATCGGCTGGCGCACCTCGAGCCGCTTGCGGCGCGAATTGCCGACCAGGTCGAAGATGTTCGGCCGCGGTCCGATGAAGGACACCAGGCTCATCACCAGCTCCTCGCGGATCGGGTCGATCGGCGGGGTGGTGACCTGGGCGAAATTCTGCTTGAAATAGGTGTAGAGCAGCTTCGACTTGTCCGACATCGCCGAGATCGGCGTGTCGGTGCCCATCGAGCCCACTGCTTCCTGGCCCGTGGTCGCCATCGGCGACATCAACAGCTTGGTGTCTTCCTGGGTGTAGCCGAATGCCTGCTGGCGATCGAGCAGGCTGACGTCCTTGCGCAGCGCGCGCGGCTCCACCGGCTTCAAATCTTCCAGGATGAGCTGCGTGTTGGAGAGCCAGGTCTTGTAGGGGTGCCTGGTCGCGATCTCCGACTTGATCTCCTCGTCGGAGACGATGCGGCCCTTGGCCAGGTCGATCAGAAGCATGCGGCCGGGCTGCAGCCGCCACTTCTGCACGATCTTCTCCTCCGGCACCGGCAGCACGCCGGCTTCCGAAGCCATGATGACGCGGTCGTCATCGGTGACGATGTAGCGTGCCGGACGCAATCCGTTGCGGTCGAGTGTAGCGCCAATCTGGCGGCCATCGGTGAAGGCGACCGCCGCTGGCCCATCCCACGGCTCCATCAACGCCGCATGATACTCGTAGAAAGCTTTGCGGTCGGCATCCATGAGCTTGTTGCCGGCCCAGGCTTCCGGGATCAGCATCATCATGGCGTGGCTGAGGCTGTAGCCGCCCTGGAACAGGAACTCGAGTGCATTGTCGAAGCACGCCGTATCCGACTGGCCATCGTAGGAGATCGGCCAAAGCTTCGAGATGTTGTTGCCGAACAGTTCGGAATCGACCGACGCCTGGCGCGCCGCCATCCAGTTGTTGTTGCCGCGCACCGTGTTGATCTCGCCATTGTGGGCGACCATGCGATAGGGATGCGCCAGCTTCCACGACGGGAAGGTGTTGGTCGAGAAGCGCTGGTGGACGAGGATCAGCGCGGTTTCGAAACGCGGGTCCTTGAGGTCCTTGTAGTAGGCGCCGACCTGATAGGCCAGGAACATGCCCTTGTAGACGATGGTGCGCGCCGACAGCGACACGCAATAGGCGCCGATGTCCTTGTTGTCGTTCTCGGCGTAGATGCGGCCCGAGATGACCTTGCGTAGCAGATAGAGCCTGGCCTCGTATTCCTCGTCATCGATGATATCGGCCGTGCGGCCGATGAAGACCTGGCGGTGGAACGGCTCGGACGCGACGATGTCAGGCGCCTTCGACAGCGACGAATTGTCGACCGGCACGTCACGGAATCCGAGCAGCGGCAGCCCCTCGGACTGCGCCGATTCGGCGATGATCTCTTCGATATGGGCACGAAGGATGGCATCCTGCGGCATGAACCAGTGTCCGACGCCATACTGACCGACCGGTGGCAGTTCGATACCTTGGGCCGCCATCTCCTCACGGAAAAAAAGATCCGGAAGCTGTACCAGCACGCCGGCGCCATCGCCGACCAGCGGATCGGCGCCGACGGCGCCGCGATGCGTCAGGTTCTCGAGCACGGCAAGCCCGTCCTTGACGATCTGATGCGACTTCACGCCCTTCATGTTGACGATGAAGCCGACGCCGCAGGCGTCATGCTCGTTGCGCGGATCGTAGAGCCCCTGAGCGGTGAGGCCGCCGGTAGTCGCGCGATTTTTGATGGAGGTATTTTTGACGGCGGCCGCTTTCGTCTGCGCGGCCTGGCCGTTCGTCGCAGAGAGCGTCAATTCCGTCATCGTTCTATCCTCCGTTCCGCGCCACGTGGCATTGGCCTGCGGGCGCTGGTTTGCCTTGGCGAGCACTTGGGCTCGCCCTTCATTCTTGCGGCACGTCTTGCGAAATCGCCGAACCAGGCGGCGCGCCGCTGGTTCCTATCCGGTATCGTACAGGCCAGAGCTGGTCCGTCCACCTGTCGCTCGCGGCAAAAGCCGGAGTGGCCTAAACGATACGCCAATCCAGCCAGTTTTGTGCGACAAAATAAGACAGCACTACTGTCCTAAATTTTTATGACAGAAATCCAGAACCCATACAAGACCGATTCACAAAAAACTTGGCCGCGTCGCGACACAAAATTTCGTGAGGTGGCTGCAAAACGTAAGCTTCGGTCTGTGAGGGCGCCGCCGGCCCGACACTGGCTTTACCCGTTTTCTGGTGGCTGGCTCTTGCGGGCGGACCATGAAACCGGTCAAGGTCCCGGCGATTTTCCCAACACAGGCAGACGCATGTTCTTCGCTTCCGACAATTGGGCAGGCGCCCACCCAAGCATTGCAGCCGGCCTCTCGGCCCATACCGCCGGCTTTTCGACCGCCTATGGCGACGGTGCGCTCGACCAGGCCGTCTACCGGCGCTTCAGCGAGATTTTCGAACGCGAGGTGGCCGTGTTCTTCGTGGCGACCGGCACCGCCGCCAATTCGCTGTCGCTGACGACCTATAACAAGCCAGGCGGCATTTCCTTCGCGCACCGCGAATCGCATGTTATCGAGGACGAGTGCGGCGCGCCGGAATATTTTTCCGGCGGTGCGCGGCTACACGCGGTCGACGGCGCCCTGGGCAAGATCGAACCACACAATCTGGACAGGGCTATCGGCCGTTTCGCCGGCGAGGTGGTCCATTGGGGCCGGCCGATGGCCGTTTCGATCACCCAGTCGACCGAGGTCGGCACAATCTATGGCCTGGCCGAGATCGAAGCGATCTCGGCGATCGCCAAGCGCCATTCTGTGCCGCTGCACATGGACGGCGCCCGCTTTGCCAATGCGCTGGCCGCGCTCGACACCACGCCAGCCGAAATGACGTGGAAACGCGGCGTCGACATCCTGTCCTTCGGCGGCACCAAGAACGGCTGCTGGTGCGCCGAGGCGATCGTGCTGTTCGATCTCGACCGCGCTGGGGAATTGGCCTTTCTGCGCAAGCGAGCGGCACAGCTGTTTTCGAAGTCGCGTTTCGTCGCGGCGCAGTTCGAAGCCTATTTCAAAGACGGGCTGTGGCTCGACACCGCAAGGCATGCCAACGCCATGGCAGCGCGCCTCGCGGCGGCGATCGAGGATTCGGCCTCGGCCAAGCTGGCGTGGCTGCCGCAGGCCAACGAAGTCTTCGCTGTGATCAAGAAAACGCAAGCCGAGAAACTGCAAGCGGCCGGCGCGGCCTTCTACGACTGGCACAGGCCGCACGGCTTCGACGGTCATATCGGCGAGGACGAGCTGCTCTATCGCTTCGTCACCAGTTTTGCGACGACCTCGGAGGAAGTCGACCGCTTCGGCCAGTTGATCGCCGGCTAACCGGTGTCCCGGGCAACAAAAAAGCGGCGCCTTTCGGCGCCGCTTTCCGTCTCGGGAGGAGACTTTAGACTTTAGGCAGCGGTCTTGGCCTCGATCTGCTTGGCCTTGGCCGGAGCCGAGGTGATCGCGATCTTGCGCGGCTTCAGCTCTTCGGGAATGTTGCGCTTGAGGTCGACGAAGAGCAGGCCGTTCTTCAGCGCGGCGCCGACGACTTCAACGTGATCGGCAAGCTGGAAGCGGCGCTCGAAGGCCCTGGAGGCAATGCCGCGATAGAGCAGCTCGGAGCCTTCGCCGGTGCCCTCGTCCTTGCGCTCACCCTTTACGGTCAGCACGTTGCGGTGGGCTTCGATCGAGATCTCGTCATCCGAGAAGCCGGCAACCGCCATCGAGATGCGGTAGGAATCCTCACCAGTGCGCTCGATGTTGTAGGGCGGATAGGTCTGCGCGCCATCGGGCTGGGCGAGCGAATCAAGCATCGTGAAGAGACGGTCGAAGCCGACGGTCGAACGATAAAGCGGGGAAAAATCAACGTGACGCATGAGGTGTTCTCCTGTTGAGCAACATGGTTTGCGTATGGCCGGTGCGAAACCCGTGAGCGGCGTTTCGGGAGGACCAGCGGCCCCGACATTGGCGGCCGCAATCCACATCTGGGGAGCGCTTGAAAGCATTTCAAGTTTCGTTTGACCGGAAAAGAATGAGGCGGCCAGCCTTTGATGAACGGCAGATGAACCGGCGCTTCGGCGCCCGTTCAGACAGCCGCCGCTAAAGTGGCTCTCAAGATCAAGGATTGGCGGCGCCGGTTTTCCAGAGGTGCCGCAACGAGGCCGAACCGGGTGTTAACGTCCCTTCCTCCCGGATCGACAGGGGCCGGAAGCGCGCTCAAAGCCGCTTCCGGCCTTCCCCGTTGCGGTCCTCCACAAGCCGGATTTGCTTTGCTTTTGACGTATTGGCGTCTATCACCTTGACGAGGCCAGCCGCGACAGGCTGGCGCGCAAAGACGCCGAGCACAAAGCGCCGAATGACGGATCTTTTCCACGACGCCCCTCTTTTTCACGAAGTTGAAGGCAATCCGCGACCGGAAAACGCCACAGGCGGCTTTTTCACCACGCGCGACGGCAAGAAGATACGTTACGGCCTGTTCGCAGCGGTGGCGCGTCCAATGCGCGGCACCGTTGTGCTGCTTGGCGGCCGCAACGAGTGCATCGAGAAATATTTCGAGACCATCCGCGACCTTGCCGCGCGCGGCTTCGGTGTCGCCACCCTCGACTGGCGCGGCCAGGGCGATTCCGACCGGTTGATCCGCGATCGTCAGCGCGGCTATGTCAGGTCGTTCCGCGACTATACGGCCGACCTGGAGCAGTTCTTCGAGGAGATCGTGCTGCCGGACTGCCGCGGACCCTACTACATCCTTGCCCATTCCGCCGGCGCTGTGATCACGCTGCTTGCCGCGCCGTCGATGGTCAACCGCGTGCGGCGCATGGTGCTGATCGCGCCATTCCTGACATTGCCCGACCTGCCGGTCTCGATACGGACGGTGCGCCGGGTCTGTTCGCTTTTCTGCGCCCTGGGGCTCGGCAGGCTCTATGCCGCGTGGGGTCCACGGCCGAGACACACCCTACCCTTCGAAGTCAACAAGGTGACGTCGGATCCACAGCGCTATCGCCGCAACACGCGCATCTATGAAGAATATCCGCAACTGGCGCTTGGCGGGCCGACGATCCGCTGGCTGCAGGCGGCGGCGAAGGCCTCTGAAGCCATCAGCGACCCCGACTTCATGGCCCGCATCCAAGTGCCTCTGCTGATCATCGCCGCCGGCGCCGACCAGGTCGTCTCGACCAAGGCGGTGGAAAAATACGCCAGAAGCCTGAGGCTCGGTTCGCTGTTGATGATCGACGGCGCCAAGCACGAGATCCTGCAGGAAGTCGACCTCTACCGCGAACAATTCCTCGCCGCCTTCGACGCCTTCGTCCCCGGCTCGGACGATCCGACGGCCTGACCAGTGCCTTAGGTCTCTTCGAGATAGCCTAGCTGACACCCCGTTGTCAGGAGGAGCGCACAGGCCAGGTCCCCAGTAGGCAAACTGCTAAAGATTCTGACAGTCCGCGGCAGCTCCGGAATGCTCATCTGCATGCGTGGAATTGAACGCTATGGAGATGAGATCATGACCGAGAAAACCTGCGCCGCCTGCGATTGCCAACTGGACGCCAACCCGATCCGCGTGAAGGTCGGCGGCAAGACCGTCGAGGTCTGCTGCGAGGAATGCGCGCAGGCGCTGAACGAAGCCGGCGCCTCGGCGGCCGGCACGGGCGAGGATTGAGCGATGCGCCCCGACCACACAACCGTACACGGCCTTGCCGGCCGGGCGCCGGCAGTCCGCGCAGCGACCACCAAGCAGTCATTGCGTGCCCACTGTATTGCGGCGGCAAGATGGTTCGGCCGCCAGATGGAGAAACGAAGGAGCCGCCTTGCCTTGCTCGAAATGAGCGACGAACAGCTCAAGGACATCGGTCTTTCGCGTGGCCAGGCCTATGCGGAATTCAGGCGCCGCTAAGCGCCTGTCGAAAGTCTCCTGACAGGACTGGGCAGTCCGTCTGCGTAAAGTGGTCTCCGCAATTCCGGACTCGTTTCCGGCGCGAGGAAAGAGCGCAACGGACATGTCGCAATTCACGGTGCAGCCGCTTCTCGACACCGGCACCGTCAGGGTCAGGGACGTCGTCTGCGGCGGCGAGTGCCGGCACAGGAGCGATGAGGAATGCACCGCGGCCACGCATCTGGTGTTTCCCTATCGCGGTGTCTTCGTGCGCCATGTCGGCCGCAACGACGCGGTGGCGGAAGCCAATCAACTGCTGTTCTTCAATGAAGCCGAGCCTTATCAGGTCAGCCATCCCATCGAGGGCGGCGACGCCTGCCTCGACCTCGTCATCGAGGACGGTCAATTGCGGGAGCTGGCGCCGAAGGATCAGCTTCGCTCCGGCGGCACGCTGGCGTTTCGTCGTCAGCGCCGGCGCATCGACCCGCGCGCGCAGGCGCTGGTGGCGCTGCTGCGCCACAGCCTGAGCCGCAAGGTCGCCGAAACGCTGGAGGCCGAGACGCTCGCCCTGACACTGGTACGGCGCTCGCTTGGCGAGCGCACCTCGCATGTCGCGGGCGCCAGCCCTGGCCGGCAGAAACTGGTCGACCGCGCCAAGCTCGTGCTGTCGTCGGACCTGTCACGGCGCTGGACGCTGGCCGGGATTGCCGTCGAGGTCGGCGTTTCGCCGGTCTACCTGACGCAGGTGTTCCAGCAGGTCGAAGCCATGCCGCTCTACCGCTATCATCTGCGCCTGCGGCTGGCGCGTGCGCTTGACCTGCTTGGCCGTTACGACAATCTGACCACGCTGGGCATGGATCTCGGCTTCTCCAGCCACAGCCATTTCAGTGCCGCGTTCAAGCAGGTCTACGGGCGTACGCCGGCGGAATTCCAGCGTTCGATACGGTCGCGCTGACCGCAGGCGATGTCAGCCGCGCAGGGCAGCCATGGCGGCGGCATGAAGCTCCGGTGTCGCCGCCATGGC
>NZ_RZSJ01000183.1:0-10210 GCF_003998025.1 Mesorhizobium sp. M8A.F.Ca.ET.021.01.1.1 | reverse complement strand
GGGCCGATCAACATCATGGCGCTGCGCTCGATGCGCGGATATTTCCCTGGCGTCCCGCTGATTGTGGATGCGGGGCTCGGACGGCCGTCGCACGCGGCCACCGTCATGGAACTCGGCTTTGACGCCGTGCTCCTGAACACAGCAGTCGCCAAGGCGGCATATCCGGTCGGCATGGCGCGTGCTTTCGGTAAGGCGGTCGAAGCCGGTCGTGAAGCCCACGCATCGGGTCTTCTCGAGCCGCGCGACGTCGCCGTGCCATCGACGCCGACGATCGGCAGGGCCGTTCTTTCATGAATCTCGATCCCTTCTACCTAATCGTCGACAGCGCCACCTGGATCGAAAGGTTGGCGCCGCTCGGCGTCAAGCTGGTTCAGCTTCGCATCAAAACGATGGATGAAACCGGGCTGCGCGCGGAGATCCGCAGGTCGAAGGCCTTGTGTGTCCAACACAAAAGCCAGCTCATCATCAATGATCATTGGCGGCTGGCGATCGAGGAAGGCTGCGACTTCGTTCATCTCGGCCAAGAGGATTTGCAGACCGCCGACCTCTCGCGGATAAGGGCGGCCGGTGTAAGGCTCGGACTGAGCACCCATGATGATATCGAACTGGAAACGGCTATGGCCGCCAGGCCCGACTATATCGCGCTCGGCCCCATCTATCCAACCATTCTGAAGAAGATGAAATGGGCGCCGCAAGGGGTCGAACGGATCAGCGGATGGAAGCGCCGGGTCGCACCGGTTCCTTTGGTCGCCATTGGTGGCCTCAACCCTGACCGACTCGACGGTGTCTTTGCGGCCGGTGCGGACAGCGCGGCGGTGGTCACCGACATCACATTGAATGCCGATCCCCAAGCGCGCACGCGAGAATGGATCGAAAAGACAGATCGATGGCGCTGAGGCGAGAACCGCATGTGCTTGTCGTCGGCGGATCCGACTCCAGCGGCGGAGCCGGAATTGCGCGCGACATCGAAACGATCTCTTCGATTGGCGTGCGGACATGCCTTGCGGTCACCGCGCTGACGGTGCAGACGCACGAAGCCGTCATGGAAATCCATCCTTCGCAACCCCGCCTGGTGGCCGATCAGATGCGCGCCGCGCTGCAAGCCAACGAGGTGGCTGCCGTCAAGATCGGCATGCTGGCGACGGCCGAGATCATCGTTGCCGTTGCCGCAGTGCTGCGCGAGAATCCGCAGGTGCCGGCGATACTGGACCCGGTGCTGGCCTCGACATCAGGCCGGACGCTTCTGGAAGCCGGCGCCACCGCCGTCATGAAGCGGAATCTGATGCCGCTTTGCCGCCTGGTCACACCCAACCTCATCGAGCTGGCGCTCCTGGTTGGCTCGGAACTGGCAGTGGATGACGACGGCGCACTGTTGCAAGGCCACGAATTGCTGGCGGCCGGAGCGCAGGCCCTGCTGATCAAGGGCGGCCATGCATCGGGACCTCGATCAACCGATATTCTGTTGCGCCACGATCAAGAACCAATCCGCTTCGACACACCGCGTCTGGCTACGTCGATGCGCGGGACGGGATGCATGCTGGCCAGTGCGATTGCGGCGCATATGGCGAATGCGAGCCCACTCGAAGACGGCGTGCGCGAAGGCAAGCTGTTTGTTTTCGGGAAACTGCAGAAGAATGCAGCCATGTGAGTGATCGCTTTTGCGCCGATCACTCGCAAGAGCTGGACTGGCGACCACGCTTGTCCAACGAAAACGAGTTCAGGAGCTTTGCAAGGACCGGAAGAGCTGTCCCCTTTTTTCGGCATCTGCGGAAAAGTCTTTCAGCCAAACCCGACTATTATGGTCTTCCTGTCGTATTTCTGAATGCCATTGCACGGTAGAGTGACTGGACTTCATCGCATTCGTGGCACGGGAAGGGCAGCCGGCCATCGTACAAGCTGAGGCACCACAAGACGGCGCAGACCGTCACGCTCTAAAGAAGACGTCACTTTCCAGGGGAATCTTCATCAGGGGTCCGGCAATCGGGAGGTTCGGCCGGGTGAATGGACGACGGCTATGACTCGCTCAGGAGATAGATGGCACGATCCGGGCCAGGCACCTGCACGGATCGCCTCCCAAAAATGGCAGGCCGGTCCCGGTACCGAGACGCCGTCTCGAGATTTTCGCGGCCGTGGTGGCTTCGCCGTCTGTCGACCGCAGGGCGATGGGTGTAGCAGATGAGTGTGCGCCTGCCAGCGAAAGGGCATAGCGGCCTCCGCAAAACGGCGGCGGCTATAAAAAGCGCACTCGATGCGAATTTCGTCACGACCACCGCCTGTCCTGACGATTTTGCGAACGGCCCGCCGTCCTCGCGCGTCCCGCTCCGTCAGACTGCTCGTCGGTAAGTCCACAGCTGTGCGGGCGGGATGTTGCGGACGACGAAATCATAGTGGGACACGACATAGCGGTCGGGCATTTTGATCACCGGCGACAACGGTCCGTAAGTGATCTGAATCACAGGTCTTCCAGCAGGAATGCGGGCCAGCAAATCCTCAAGCAGGCCGACACGCTGTTCCATTGGAAAGCTCAACAGCGGCACCGCACTTATCACACAGTCGAATTGCTCCCCGCGCCGCTCGGCAAGCACTTCCTCCAACGCGAACGCATCGCCCAATCGAAAATCCACGCCCGGAAAGGCTCGCGTCAGGCGCTCATAGAAATCCTTGGAATACTCGACCGAAACCAGTTGTTGCGGCTTGATGCCTCTTTCCAGGATTGCCTTGGTAATGACGCCGGTTCCGGCGCCAAGTTCAAGAACCGGCAATCCGGATGCCGGATCGATGACGCTTGCCATACGACGCGCGGCATGAACGGACGTTGGCATCAGCGCGCCCACTCGTTTCTTGTCCTTCTGCCAGCCCTTGAAGAATTGCACTTCTTCTTCGAACTTCCTGCCGAGGCGCTCCTTCAATCGAAACACCATATCCACTCCCTGCTCCGGCCATTTGTCTGGGTCATTTTGACGACGCACCTTTGTACAAGCCTTGCGGCATTCTCAATCATGCGGCATTGGCTGCCGCGAGCAGCTCGCCTTGGCGCTGCCCGGGCAGAACTCCAACGTTATCGATAAGCCGCGTCCCGCCAAGCCAGGCGGCGACGATTAGGTGGGCCGGTCGATCCGCGGCGGAAAGCGGTGACAGGTCATGGTCTGCCCGTAGCTCGAGATACTCGACCTCGTCGTAACCGGCAGCGAGGATCGCTTGCCTGGCCTCGGCAAGCACAAGCTCGGCTGGCAATCCTGCCGACAATCGCCCGGCCGAAGCCGACAGGACTTCGGCGAGCCTTGGCGCTGCTAAGCGCTGTTCGGCCGAAAGCCTGACATTGCGCGACGACATTGCCAGGCCGTCGGCTTCACGGACCGTTGGACATGCTACAATCTCGATTGGAATGTCGAGATCGCGGACGAGCCGGCGAACGACGTGCAGTTGCTGGAAATCCTTCTCGCCGAAGAAGGCGAGATCAGCACGCGTCTGTAGAAAGAGCTTGGCGACGACGGTTGCCACGCCGTCGAAATGGCCCGGACGGAACGCGCCGCACAGGCCATCGCTCACCCCACTGACTGAGATCGTGGTGGCGAAATCTTCCGGATACATGTCCGCTGCATTTGGCGCGTAGAGCAGATGAGCGCCGAGCGGCGCAAGCTTGGCGGCATCGTCATGCTCAGTGCGCGGGTAGGCCACGAGATCGGCCGCGCTGTTAAACTGTTTCGGGTTGACGAAGAGCGTCACGATAACCCGGTCCGCCTTGGCGAGCGCGGCACGCACCAGGCTCAGATGGCCTTCATGCAAGGCACCCATGGTCGGCACGACAGCGACCTTGAGGCCATTCTGCCGCCATGCGGCCACAGCCATGCGCAACTCGGCGACGGTTCGTGCGATCGGAATGCTCATGCGCCTTCTCCACCATTGACCGTCCTTGGCGCATCGCCGAACAGATGCTCGGCGGCTGGAAAGCGGCGGTCGCGCACTTCCTGCGCATAGACCGCAATCGCCTCCCCGGCGATCTCACTGAGTTCGGCATAGCGCTTGACGAATTTGGGCCGGAAGTCGCCGAAGATGCCCAACATGTCGTCGACGACGAGAATCTGCCCGTCACAGGCCGCCGAGGCGCCGATACCGATCGTCGGGATCGCTACCTCTGCGGTGATCCGGCCGGCGAGCACCTCCGGGACCTTCTCCAGCACCAGCGCGAATGCCCCCGCTTCGCTCACGGCAAGCGCGTCGGCCGCGACGCGCTCGGCATCACCGCCTCTGCCCTGCACGCGGTAGCCGCCGAAGGTATTGACCGCCTGAGGCGTCAAGCCGACATGGCCCATGACTGGCACGCCGCGTGCAGCCAGGAAGCGGATCGTCTCGGCCATTGCCTCGCCACCTTCGAGCTTGACCGCCGCGCAGCCGGTTTCCGTCATGACACGTGCAGCATTGCGGAAGGCTTGCTCGGGGCCTTCCTCGTAGGAGCCGAACGGCATGTCGACGAGCATCAGCGCCTGCTCGAGGCCGCGGCGCACGGCCTGGCCGTGCATGATCATCATCTCAAGCGTCACGCCCAGCGTCGACGGGAAGCCGTGCAGCACCATGCCGACGCTGTCGCCGACGAGAACAATGTCACAATGCTGATCAACGAGCTTTGCGATCGCGTGGTATAGGCCGTCAGGCAGACGAGCGGAGTGCCACCCTTCCGGGAACGAATATCCGGCGGTGTGATCGCCTTGGTGTTAGCAACCGCACTCAACAAGGGCTCCTTCCCCAACGTTACCAACTATGGGTGCCGCGTTTGGCACATTTTTGTGCAGGTGCGAAGAGTAAATTCGCGATTGCGAGAAGATGACGCGCCGACATTCATCGTCAGAACCAATCAAATCGGTTTAGCTGTTTCCGCAGCTATCTCTGCCAACTCCAGGCAGTTCGGGAGCCAAGGTCAACGAGCCAATACGGGTCAGTTCCTCGGCGTCGATGCGACGACGCCGTCACAATCGAAAATGACCAGTTCATGAGATTTCTGCTGCTTCATTGGTCACCCCCGGGAAAGGACCTGCGGGCGAGATTTCAACCACATTCCTGTCGCTGACCTCGAAACGGTGCACGAGCACGCCATCGTCGTCGATCAGCGCGACGTCAAAAGCCGGCGCATCCTCGACAAAGTCTGCGTCCCTGCGCGCGAAGTGCGGAATGATTTGATGCGCAACGCCGCGGATGGCGCTGAAGGGAATGCCGCTCCAGGTGCCGCCAACATCAACGTGCACATGGCCGTGAAAAATGTGCCGGACATTGCCGGCGGCGGCGATCGCCCGCATGAGCTCTTGCCAGTTCTGCATGTTCCAAGGCTCGAAATGCGGCAGGCCGATCGGCTGCAGCGGATGATGGGCGAAGAGATAGGCAGGCGTTTTCTGTTCCTCGGCCAAGCGCGCCAGCAGCCATTCGAGCCGGCCCTGATCCAAAGCACCATGACCGAAGCCTTCCACCAATGTATCGAGAAAAATGAGGCGCCCGGCAGTCCCGTCTTGGACCGACTGAATGAAGCCATTCGCATCGCGTGGCTCTTCAGGAAATGCGCGAATAAAATTCTCGCGCCTGTCGTGATTGCCGAGCAGAAGGCGGGCGGGCACCCGCAGTTCCTGCAGCGCCTCGCGCAACAGGACGTAGGAGGCGAAATCGCCCTCGTCGGTGAGATCGCCAGTCACGACGCAAAGCTCGGCGTCGGCATGATCGCGGCTGATGCGCTCAATGGTCTTGCGAAGCCGTTGGGCAGGATCGAAGCCGAAGAGCATGGCGCGTTACCCAATTGCCCCTCACAGTCGCTTTCGAGCGATTTCGGCTGAGAGCAGAATGAAGGTTGGGCGCCACGTGCGGCTCGACATGGTAGCAGCCGTACGCAGCCAATATGCTCGCCTCCTTGGTCTCCGACGCTATTTTTCTGCCGACGCATGCGCGAGCCTTCCCGCCGGTTCGAGGGGCCGCCGATCACTGCCGCGGGCCGAACGCGCTTGACAAGATAGGGCGCGTTCACGCGGCCTTGAAAGGCACTGCCTCGGCCTGTTCAGCGCCCGTCTCTAAAGAAACTGCATGACGCCGCGCTCCAAGCGTCTTGTGGGTAAATCTCTAGTCGTGACGATCATTGCAGTCGTCCGCGACCTTCGGCCTGTCGTTTACGGCAATTGCGTCGTCACCGCATCGATTAAAATTGTCCGTGCAAGCGAGCGAGCAAGTCACCGGGTTTGGCCTGACTTCACCAGCAAGGTTGTCATTAGCCGGTGAATTTAGCGACGGTTAAAATACGAGTTTTTCGAATTGACGGGCGTTAGTTTTCAAATGCTACCCGTGCTGCATGGACGGTGGTGGTAGAATATGCGCGGCCTGGGTTGGATTAGAAGGATACGGCAGGATGAAGCTCAGCAGATGCGAGATCGTATCGCTCTGTTAGAATGCGAACTGATCATTGCTGCCTCCTCCAGAGGCAAATCCAATTTGCTGAACGCAGGGCATGAGCTTCGTTCGCAGAAGGCTCGGTTGGAGCGCCTCGAACATTGCATAGCCTCGATGTCTAAACGGCCCTAGTGCTGCTCCCGAGGACCGCCTGCTGGTCAAGGACGGCGATGTGGTCGCAATTGGGGGCTATATCGGAAATGGGGCAGACACGCGACCATGCGCTCCCACGGAGCCTTTCCGGTCATAAGCATGGTCAAATTGCGCAACCCTACTCAACCTGAAAGCTGCCAACGCATAATGGAAGAGCAATCTCTTCCGGTTTTGCCGCACATTCAGGCGCGACACGTTGTGCGAACTGTGCGCCGGTCACAATTGCGAGAAATCGTCCCTTTATCGGACACGACCATCTACGAAATGGAGCAACGCGGCGAGTTCCCACGACGCTTCAATCTGACTCCCCGCTGTGTTGTTTGGGATCTAGCAGAGGTCGAGGCCTGGGTTCAGGCAAGGCGAAACGCCTCGTCTGCCGGGACTCTCGAAACCGCCCCAGGTCCAGACGTCCGGTCGCGCAAGACGAGGCCTGTCAAATCGGATCGAGAATGATTGCCGCCCCGGCAGCCGGCTGGAGTACGGGGGTGTGCTTCTTGCCCGCTGCCCAGGCCTCAACCATGTCGGCCCATTCCTGGAGCATATGACGGCGCTGCGGCTCATATTCAGCCTTGTTATAGACACCGCGCGAAGTGCGGCTGTCTTCGTGAGCAAGGCATTTCTCGATCCAGTCGCGATTGAATCCGATCTCGTTTAGGATTGTCGAGCCAGTCCGCCGTAGGTCGTGCACTGTAAAGGGCGCAAGCGGCATTTCTTGTCTTTTTGCGCGGTCGACAATGGCCATTGTGACACGATTGAAGGTGGCGCGCGACATGGGTTCGTCGGCGTCATAGCGAGATGGCAGCACATATCGGGAGTTCGCTGCGCAAGTCTTGAGCGCAATCAGGATATCGAGGGATTGGCGGGACAGGTAGACGTTATGCGGCTTTTTCCGTTTCATTCGCTCTTTGGGAATGCTCCACACAGCGTTCTCAAAATCGACCTCGTCCCAAGTCGCGTCCAGCAGCTCACCCTTCCGAACCATCGTGAGCAGGATCAGCTTTAGGCCCAGCCGTATCGTCGGCAATGTTGGCACATGTTCCAACTCAGTCAGCACGATGCGGATTTCTGCTGGGGACAATGCTCGGTCTTTTGCCTCGAACGTGGCGATCGAAGCCGGTCCTACCTCGTCCGCTGGATTGGCAATCTTCTCGCCGTGCAGAATGGCATGGCCATAGATTTGCTTAACAATATCCCGGACGTGAATGGCTGTTGCCGGCGCGCCACGGTCCCGCACCTTTGCGCAGAGCGCCCGCAAGTCGCCAGCTGTTACTTCTGTGAGGAGCCTTTTGTCCCAGATTGGCAAGATGTCTCGATCGAAGATGGCCTTGCGCATTGAGCGCGTGCTATCCGCCATCTTGGCCTCCTTAAACCAGGCCCGGCCGGCATCGCCGAAGGTGGCCATTGCAGATAGGCGCCGCTTTTTACGCTGCTTTTCATGCGCCGGCGATTGTCCGGTTGCCACCATTTTTCGGGCCGCAATGCAGCGGTCACGCGCCTCTGCTAGCGAGATGCCACCCTCACCATAGCGGCCCAGCGTGACTGTCTCTCGCCTTCCATTCATTCGGTAGTCGTAGCGGAACGAGATCTGCCCGGCCGTGGACACGGTGGCGTACATACCGTCACGATCAGCAACTTTGTATATTTTGTTTTTAGGTTTCAGCTTCTTAAGTGCAATGTCGGTGAGCATGGCGAGGGCAATCCGAGCGCGTGGCCGCATATTCAGCGCCCGATTTTACCGTCATCGATTGTACCGTCAAGGTTTGAAAATTTCTCTTGTAGTTCAATAGCTTACCTAAATTTTAGCTAGCCTTCTAGGAAATCAGGCGGTGACGGTATCGGTCTCGAGCGAGAATGATGAGGAAAGCGATACCGTCAGGTCTACCGCCAAATGATTCCGCTTGCGGGCGATAGTCAGCGATAGGAAAAGAGATGAAAAAGATTACATTTCAACATGTTAAGTGGCTGGCGCCGATAGCCACCAAATGCTGGCGAACGACCGAGCTTTATTCCCACTCGATTGTCCCAGGCGGCTTCGAGGTGACGTCATAGACCACTCGGTTAATGCCGCGCACTTCGTTGATGATGCGGGTTGCGGCGGCACCCAGGAAGGCCATGTCGTAGTGGTAGAAGTCAGCCGTCATGCCGTCGACCGAAGTGACGGCGCGCAGCGCACAGACGAATTCGTAGGTGCGGCCGTCGCCCATCACGCCGACGGTCTGCACCGGCAACAACACGGCGAAGGCTTGCCAGATGGCGTCATAGAGGCCGGCCTTGCGGATCTCGTCGAGATAGATGGCGTCGGCCTCGCGCAGGATCTCCAGCTTCTCGCGCGTGATGCCACCGGGACAGCGTATGGCAAGACCGGGGCCTGGAAACGGATGGCGGCCTATGAAGCTTTCGGGCAGGCCGAGCTCCTTGCCCAGCGCCCTCACCTCGTCCTTGAACAGTTCGCGCAGCGGCTCGACCAGCTGCATGTTCATGCGCTCCGGCAGACCGCCGACATTGTGGTGCGACTTGATCGTCACCGACGGGCCGCCGGTGAAGGAGACGCTCTCGATGACGTCTGGATAGAGCGTGCCCTGCGCCAGGAAATCGGCACCGCCGAGCTTTTTCGCCTCTTCCTCGAACACCTCGATGAACAGCCGGCCGATCGTCTTGCGCTTCTTTTCCGGGTCCGACTCGCCTTCCAGCGCGGTGATGAACTTTTCCGAAGCATCGACCAGGATCAGCGGCAGATTATAGTGCTGGCGGAACATCGCCACCACACCGGCGGCCTCGTCCTTGCGCATCAGGCCGTGGTCGACGAGGATGCAGGTGAGCTGATCGCCGACCGCCTCGTGGATCAGAAGGGCGGCGACCGAGGAATCCACGCCGCCCGAGAGCGCGCAGATGACCTTGCCCTTGCCGACCTGCTTGCGGATCGCCTCGACCGCGTGCTCGCGGTAGGCGCGCATCGTCCAGTCGCCTTCGATGCCGGCGATGTTGTGGACGAAATTCCTCAGCAGCCTCGCGCCGTCCGGCGTGTGCACCACCTCCGGATGGAACATGATGCCGTACATCCTGCGCTCGACATTGCCGAAGATGGCGAAGGGCGAGCTTTCCGATTTGCCGAACACCTCGAAGCCCGGTGGCAGGGCGATGACGCGGTCACCATGGCTCATCCACACCTGATGGCGCTGGCCGGTCGCCCACAGGCCCTCGAACAGCGGGCTGTCCTTCTCGATCTCGACGAAGGCGCGGCCGAATTCGCGATGGTTGGAGCTTTCGGCGACGCCGCCCATCTGCACGCACATGGCCATCTGGCCATAGCAGATGCCAAGCACCGGCACGCCGGCGTCGAAGACGATCTGGGGCGCGCGCGGGCTGCCGATATCGGATGTCGAGGCCGGACCGCCGGACAGGATCACCGCTTTCGGATTGATGCGCTTGAATGCCGCCTCGGCCGACTGGAACGGCACGATCTCGGAAAACACGCCAGCCTCACGGATGCGGCGGGCGATGAGCTGCGTAAACTGGCTGCCGAAATCGACAATCAGGACGGTGTCGGGGTGATTGGCTGTTGTCATGGCGAGCGTTTAGAGAAAGAAACGAGTCTGCGCAATGGGTTGCGTAGCCTGACTTTCAGACTGGTCTGGGC
>NZ_RZSJ01000182.1:0-10266 GCF_003998025.1 Mesorhizobium sp. M8A.F.Ca.ET.021.01.1.1 | reverse complement strand
CTTCGGCCGCGTGCCGCGTGCGGCGATTGCGGATGAAGTCGATGCACCTGTTATGCGCGATGCGAAACAGCCACGGCCGCAGCGCCTGCGCATCGTCGAGCAGCTCGATCTTGCGATAGGCCTCGAACAGCGCCTCCTGCATGATGTCCTCGCCATCCAGCGCCGAGCCGGTCATGCGCGCGCAATAGCGATGCAACCTGGCGCGCAGATGCGAAACCGTCTCCAGGAACGCGGCATAGCGCAGGTCGAACACGCGGTCGGGCTCAGGCCAGGCCCGCATGGCTTGCGTCGTCTCGGGGGTTTTGCGGATCTGCTGGTTCATCGCGGCACGTAGGTCAGGGTCACCACGCCGTTGGCGAAACGATGCGTGCCGACAAGATCGAGATCGACCGGTCCGACATCGTCGAAGGCGCGCTTGCCGTGCCCGACCCATGTCGGCACGATCGACAGATGATACTCGTCCACCAGCCCCGCGCCAAGCAAGGTGCGGTCGAGCTGCGACACCCCATATTTCAGGATGTCGCCGCCCGGTTGCCGCTTGATCGCGGCGAGCGCTTGCACAACGTCACCATCAAGCAAGGTGGCATTCCACGACATCGTCTTCAGCGTCGTCGAGGCGACCAGCTTCTTCAGGCCGTTGATGCGGTCCATGTAGGGGCTATCCCTGATGTCTGGCCAGCGTGCGAAGAACATCTCGTAGGTGACGCGGCCAAGCAGGAAGAATTCGACGTTCGAAAGCGCCTGCAAGGCATGGTCCACATTCTCCCCGACGAAGAATGGCGAGGCCCATGTCATAGGCCCCTCGATGACGCCATCCAGCGAGACGAAACTCGACACGATCAGCCGCCGCATGCTCACGCCGCCCTTTCGCTGCTCTTCTCACCGGCTGCCGGCAGCCCCAGTCTCGGCCGTATCCAGGTGGCGAAACGGGCAATGGCATCATCGGCCTCCGGCGCCCGCCCGGCCATCATCTGGAAGGAGTGCAGCATGCCGTCAAAGACGTCGAGCCGGGTCTCGACGCCTGCCTGTCTCGCCCGCTCGGCGAACATGCGGCTTTCGTCGACAAGCGTCTCGTCGGCGCCGGCCTGCAGGAAGACGGGTGGAAAGCCGGAGAGATCGGCGTAGAGCGCGCTGACCTCGGGATCGCGCCGATCGGCATCGCCGATGAAGTTGGCCGCCAGCCAGTCGACGCCAGCCTTGGCGAAGGCCGGATCTTTTTCGCGGTTGGTCTCGTAGCTGGCGGCGGTCATCGCCATGTCGAACCAGCCGGAGATGATCAGCGTGGCGACGGGCAGCGGCCGCCCCTGCGCGCGCAGCCGCTGCAGGACGCCATAGGTCAGCACCGCGCCGCAGGAGTCGCCGGCGATCACGATCCGCCGGGTGTCGAAGCCCTGGTCGACAAGCCAGTTCCAGGCTGCCATCGCGGCCTCGAGCTGGGCCGGATGCTTGGCCTGATGCGCCAGCGGATAATCGTAGACCAGCGCCCGGCAGCCGACGGCCTTGGCGAGATGGCCGACCAGCTTGCGGTGGGTGTAGATCGAGCCGCCGATGAAGCCGCCGCCATGCGCATAAACCAGCACCCGCTGCTCGTCGGCACCCTTGGGCACGACCCACATCGCCGGCACGCCGCCGGCATCGACCTCGATATAGTCGACGCCGCGCGGCTCGCCGGTCAGCGCCGTCCAATGGACATCGTTGTGGTCGATGATCGCTTGCGGGCTGGTCAGCTTGCCCGCATTGGCCGCGATCGCCGCGTAATGGTTCCTGTTTGCCTCGCTCTCGATGCTCGCCATGATATTCTCCTGGGGTTGCGGATCGCGGAAGGCGCGACCTTCGAAGGCAGAGACGTACGGGCAGGCAAAAAGGATACGTGGCGGCCGGCGCTTTTTTTGCGGACGCGCTCAGCCGCCAAACATCGCGGCATGCCGCCGGGCGAATTCGACGAACGGCGTCGGCCGCACGCCGAACATCTCATGCGTGGCCAGATGCACCCGCGATTTCGGCCGCCGCCGCCGCTCCGCCAGTTGCTCGTCGAGCGCATCGGCGAAGTCGGCAGGGACGCCGGCGGCCAGCAGATTGCGCCGGCGCTCCTGCGGGCTGACATCGACATAGCGGACCGGCTTGCCGATCCCTTGCGAAATCCGCGCCGCGATGTCGCTCATGGTCAGCGCCTCGGGTCCGGTCAAGTCGAGGCTCTCGCCTTCGTGGCCGCCATCGCGCAGCAGCCGGACGGCGACCTTGGCGATGTCCTCGACATCGACCGGCGACAGTTCGGTATCGCCGAGCGCGAGGTAAAATGCGCCTTCCGCGGCGATGGTCGGCGCGTCGCGCAGATAGACTTGCATGAACTGGCTGGGGCGCAGGTGGGTCCACGCCATGCCCGCTCCCTCCAGATAGCGCTCGACCTCCTCATGCATGCGCGTGAAGCGGAACTTGGTCGCGTCATAGCCGATGTTGGATTCGGCACCGGAAAACTTCACCACATGCGCGACGCCGGCCTGCTTGCAGGCGTCGATGAAACGACACTGCGTCTCGACCATGTCTTGCGCGGCGGTCGAAATCATCAGCACGCGATCGATGCCGTCGAGTGCCGCGCCAAGCGTCTCCGCCCGGCGCATATCGCCTTCGATCAGGTCGACGCCCGCAAGTCCGCCGAGCCCTGCCGCGGATGCCCGGTCCAGATCGCGAACCAGCGCCCTCACTTGATACTTCCGCCGTGCGAATTCGCGCACGATTGCCTTGCCGTTCAGGCCGGTGGCGCCTGTCACCAGGATCATGGTCTGTCTCTCCATTCAGCATCGATGCGGCCGCCCTTTCGGCGACCGCATCTTGAAGACGAAGAGAAGCGGGCAAAGGATTCCGGCCAAACGTCTTTTTTATCGGGGCGAGGCCAGTATGCGCCGGATCAGCCTGCCTGCGCGTAGCGGCTGACCACCATGCCGCAGGCATAGGCCTTCGAGCCGAGCAGCCGCAGGTTTCGGAACCCGCCCTCGTCGAAGATACGGCGGCCGGCGCCCAGCACGGCAGGATTGACGAACAGCTGGAACTCGTCGACCAGCCCGGCCGCGATCAGCGCCGACGCAAAGCCGGCGCCGCCGAAGACGGCCATGTCGCCGCCCTCGCCCGCCTTCAGCGCGTTGACCTCGCGCGGCAGGTCGCCGCTCACCACCGTCGTGCGCTCCCAACGCGAGGCTTCGAGCCTGTCGCTCGGCACCACCTTGCGCGCTTCGACGATGCGCCGGGCGAAAGCATAGAAGGGATCGGCCGGATATTTCCTCGCCGCATTGCCCCAATGGGTGAGATAGCCCTCCTCGGCCATCTTGCGGCTGAGCAGAATCGTGTCGATGCCGGCGAACACGGCGTTGAAATCCTGTTTCAGCTCGGCGTCCCAACCATTGTCGTCGCCCCACTCCCAGAGTTGCCACGGGTGATCGGCGTCGGCGCCGACGAAACCGTCGACCGACATCTGCATCTGCAGGATGAGCTTTTTCATCGGGTGTCCTCATCAGATTTGCCTAAGGATGGTTTACTTTCGGAACCATTTGACCTGTCGGGAAAAATGATGTCAATAGTAAAGTGATTTAAAATTGGAACCATAGGGATGTCGACGCGCGAACGATCCGCTTGCCCGATCAACCTGTCGCTGGAACTGCTCGGCGACCGCTGGACGCTGCTCATCATCCGCGACCTGGTCTTCGCCGGCAAAAAGCATTTTCGCGAGTTCCTGCAATCCGATGAAGGCATTTCCTCGCGCACCCTGGCCGAGCGGCTGCAGACCCTGCAGGACGAAGGCATCCTCACCCGCAGCAACGACCCGAGCCACGGATTGAAGGCAATCTACCGGCTGACCGAGGCCGGCATCGACTTGCTTCCGGTGCTGGCCACGCTCGGCGCCTGGGGCAGCAAGCATCGCAAGGCCGATGACAAGCTGGCCCGTATCGCCGAGGAACTGGCTGCCGGCGGCGAGCCGGCGCTGGAACGGATGAAGGTGGCACTGCGGGCGGAGCATATGGTGTAGGCGGGAGCGCTGTTCTAAGGGCGAAGCAGCTTCCTTGAAAGTCGGCGCCGCGGGTCGCCGGCGGAGCCGCCGCCCTTTCTCCCCGTCCCTATACGGGGAGAAATGCCCGGCAGGGCAATGAGGGCAGCACTGCCGCCTGGGTAGCCAGTCGAAGCATTTGAACTAGGTCACACTCCCCAACGAGATGCCTCCACAACCTGCCTCCCGATTGACAATGGTCCGCTTTTGTTCTCTATATGTTCCGGTCTATCAGCAATCGCGGATGAGCGGAACAGGATGGAAACAACGGCCACCATCCTGCATGCCGATCTCGACGCCTTCTATGCCTCGGTCGAGCAGTTGCTCGACCCCACGCTGCGCGGCAAGCCGATCGCGGTCGGCGGCGGCGTGGTGCTCGCCGCCTCCTATGAGGCGCGCGCCTTCGGCGTGCGCGGCGGCATGCCGGGGCGCAAGGCGCGCGAGCTTTGCCCGCAATTGATCTTCGTCGGCGGCAATTTCAGCCACTACCAACGGCTGGGCGACGCGGCGATCAAGGTGCTCGACGATTTCACGCCGGTGGTCGAGCGCATCTCCATCGACGAGGCCTTTGCCGATGTCGCCGGCTGCACGCATCTGTTCGGCTCGCCGCGAGAGATCGCCATAGCGATCCGCCGCCGTGTGCGGGCAGAACTCGGCCTGCCGATCTCGATCGGCGTGGCGCGCACCAAGCACTTGGCCAAGATCGCCTCGCAGGTCGCCAAGCCCGACGGGCTGGTGGTGGTCGACCCCGGCACCGAGCTTGCCTTCCTGCACGATTTGCCGGTCTCGCTGATGTGGGGCGTCGGGCCGGCAACCAGGGCGCGGCTGGCCGAGATCGGCGTCGAGACCATCGGCGAACTGGCCCGCACCCACAGCGGCGCGCTGACGCGGCTGCTCGGCCCCGCCGCCGGCGACAAGCTCGCGGCCCTGGCGTGGAACCGCGACCCGCGCAAGCTGGAGACGAAGCGCCGGGCGCATTCGGCCGGCGCGCAATCGGCGCTTGGGCAAAAGCCGGCCGTGGCGCGGGTGATCGTGCCGACACTGCTGCATCTGGCCGACCGCGTCGCCAGCCGGCTGCGCGCCAAGAACCGTCCCGGCCGCACGGTGACGGTGCGCGTGCGCTTCGCCGATCTCAGCGCCGTCACCCGCTCGATCACGCTGGACCAGCCGATTTCGGCGACCGTGATGCTGGCCGAGATCGCCGGCGACCTGGTGCGCGGCGTGCTCGCCGAGCATCCACTGGAGAAAACCATCTCGCTGCTGGCGATCTCGGTCTCGCATCTGGAAGAGAGCGCCGAGTTGCAGCTCGACCTGCCGCTCGGCCTTGCCGACGAAAAGCGCCGCCCCGGCAGCCGAAAGGGCCTCGCCCGTTTCGGCGCCGACCGCGCCGTCGACAAGATCCGCGAGCGCTTCGGCAAACAGGCTGTCGGCTACGGCACGGTGGCGTTGGAGGCGGCCCGTTCGGTGCCGGACGAATTCAGGGAGTTGGCGGAAAAGGAACTGTGAGCGGAGAAGCCCTCCCGTCGCTCACGCCTTGCGGATCAACGTGCCGAACCAGGCGGCGCCGCGGTCACGGCCGACAGCAGCTCGCGCTTCACCAGCACCGGCTTTTGATAGGTCTTCCTCACGGCAATCCCCCACACCCAGGCGTCTGGCGGCAACTAGCATCCGGCAGGCACCGCTTGTCAAGAAGAGGCGAAATTGGCTAGCGGGGCAGTTTGCAGATCGCGAAAATGGTTGCAATGATCGAAGCGAAGGGAGCGGCGGCGCCGACTGTCGAGATCTAATAAAAGAGGGTTGCCGTGTGACCATCCTTGACAAGGCAAAGCAATGGGCAAGGGCCATCAAGCGCGATGTGGTCGCCTTGTGGCTGGCCGCCCGCGATCCCGCGTTCCCTGGTACGCCAAGGTTGCCGCCGGCGTGGTCGCCGCCTACGCGCTCAGTCCTATCGATCTGATACCCGATTTCATTCCCGTCCTCGGATATTTGGACGATCTGATCATCGTACCGCTCGGCATCCTGCTTGCGGTGAAGTTGATCCCCGCCGCTTTGATGGCTGAGGTTCGCGCGGCAGCCATTCGCCGGTCCAGGCCGGCCAGCCGCGGCGGTCTCGCATTCATCGTTGGAATTTGGGTTCTGATGGCCGCCGCGCTCATCTGGTTGTTCTGGCCAGATCGCTCGGCTTAGATTTCAGGCCCGGCGTTTCTCATTGCCCCGGCAGCCCCACATCAAAGCCGCGCGGTGCCGAAAATCCGATCCCAGAAGATCGACGTCACCCCGAAATTGGCGTTCTCGTCGACATGGTGATGCACCGCGTGGCGGCGCTTCAGCATGTAGAGATAGCTCGGATGGGTCGGATGCCAGTGATGGATCATGTGGTGGACGCTGATGTACCAGAGGTAGCCCAGCATCAGACCGCAGCTCACCGCGCTGGCGGTCGCGAAATCCGAGACCATCCAGACAGGCAGGAACGCCACCAGCGCATGAACGCCGAGGCTGAGCCAGGTGGGCGTGCCCACCGGGCTGCGCTCCTCGATATGGTGACGGTCGTGCAGGTCCCGGATCCAGGGAACGTGGTGCAGCACGAAGCGATGCAGGACGTATTCGATCAGCGTCCACAGGCCAAGGCAGATCAGCGCCGTGCCGATCCAGTCCGGCGCGCCTTCCTCTCCGGCCTCGATCAGCCCGGCCACGCCCAATACGGCGATCACCAGCGGATAGACCACGAAGTCGCTATAGTAGCCGATCAGACCCAGCTGCATTCGGACGAATCACCTGACTTTTCGACGCCGCCCCAAAGCGATGCTATCAGATTGCCGGACTCGCGCATGAGGTGCAATCCGGATGCGCCTGACATAGCGTCGCAATTTCCCGGTGCAAGATCGGCAGACTTCGCACCAGTGCCGCAAACGGACATGCAAACATGGCAAAACGCAGTGCCGGCCTGCTGATCTATCGCCGCAGCGGTGGTGACATCCAGGTGCTGCTGGTCCATCCCGGCGGCCCGTTCTGGGCGAAGAAGGACGATGGCGCCTGGTCGATCCCGAAGGGCCTCGTCGACCAGGGCGAGGACGAGTTGGCGGCGGCACGACGCGAGACCGGGGAAGAGCTCGGCATGAAGGTCGAAGGCGCCTTCGCGCGCCTCGGCGACTACCGGCAACCGGGCGGCAAGATCGTCTCGGCCTGGTCCGTCGAGGCCGACATCGACGTCACCGCCATCAGCAGCAACACCTTCACCATGGAATGGCCGCCGCGATCCGGATCGATGAAGGAATTCCCGGAGGTCGACAGAGCCGGCTGGTTCACATTGGCCGAGGCCGAGGTGAAGATTTTGCAGGGCCAGCGCCCGATGCTGTCGGATCTGGCGGAGCAACTGGGCGTGGCATGATCGCCGACGGCAAAGCTGCCAATCTCCCCCCAAGAGGGGAGATTGCCGGCAGGCCAGAGGGGGCGCTGTCCCGCCAACGTCTCGGTCAATCAGGTATGTCCGTCGGAGGCTTGCGTGAAAGAGGATCATACCGATAGGCAGTGATCCTTGGCGCCCCCCTCTGCCCTGCCGGGCATCTCCCCACGAGGGGGAGATTGGCTGTCATCCCCCAAACCGCGCCGCCGTCCACGCCCCGCTGGCCGCGTTCGACTCCACGGCGGCGGCGACGAACTTCACGCCGCGCGCGCCGTCGACCACGTCGGGCACCTGTGCCGCGCGGGCAGGATCGACCACGCCCCCCGAACGGTGGGCGCGGATGATGTCGGCGGCGTCGCGGTAGAAATTGGCGAAGGCCTCGATATAGCCCTCCGGATGCGCCGCCGGCATGCGCGAGACGCGCCGGGCTTCAGCCGTCGAGCCATGGCCGCCGCGCACCAGCGTGCGGGTTTCCTCGCCATGGACGGAAAAGCGCAGTTCCTCCGGCCGCGTGCCCGACCATTCGAGCCCGGCTCTGTCGCCATAGATGCGCACGGAGAGGTCGTTGTAGTGGCCGGGCGACGTCTGGCTGGCCAGGATCGTGCCGCGCGCGCCGTCGGTCCAGCGCACCAGCACATGCGCATTGTCGTCGAGCCGGCGTCCCGGCACGGCGGTGAACAAATCGGCGGATACAGCCTCGGCCTCGCGGCCGGAGATGAAGCTTGCCAGGTTGAAGGCGTGCACGCCGATATCGGCCAGCACCGCCGACTGCCCTGCCCTCGCCGGATCGGTGCGCCATTCCGCCTGCTTCTGGCCGTCGGCATCGATCGGCTTGGTCAGCCAGTCCTGGATATAGGCGCCATGCACAGACACGATCCGGCCGAGTTCGCCCGCCATCACCATCTCGCGCGCCTGGCGCACCATGGCGTAGCCGGTGTTGTTGAGGGTGACGACGAAGCGGCGCTTTTTGGCGCGCGCCAGCGCCACCAGCGCTCGCGCGTCATCAAGCGTCGTCGACAGCGGCTTGTCGCAGATCACGTCGATGCCGGCTTCGAGAAATGCGGTGGCGATCGGCGCGTGCAGATGGTTGGGCGTGACGATGACGACCGCCTCGATACCATCAGGCCGCGCGGCCTCCGCCTTGGCCATGGCGCGATAATCGGCATAGCTGCGATCCGGCGCGATGCCGATTTCGGCGGCCGAGGCGGCGGCATTGTCCGGATCGGACGACAGCGCGCCGGCGACCAGCGCGATCTGGTCGTCAAGCCGCATGGCCAGCCGATGCACCGCGCCGATGAAGGCGTTGCGGCCACCGCCAACCATGCCGACGCGCAGACGCTTGCCCGCCGACCCGTCCGATGTTGCGTAGACCATGTTTCCTCCTCCACCTATCACTTCGTCATCCTGGGGCGGAGCAAGGAGCGCAGCGACGCGGCGCAGACCCCAGGATCCATGCCGTGGCTTCAAGGCGTTGCGACGGTGCAGAATCTTCTGATTCCGCCGCGTTCCTCGGCAACTGTCACGGCATGGATCCCTTGGGCTGCGGAGCAGCTCCAGGGGTCTCCGCGACGGAGCTTCGCTCCTGCTTCGCCCTGGGATGACGACGTTGGAAGGACTTACCGAGCCCCCCTACCACCCTCGAACAGGATTTCCAATTTCCATATTGTAAAACGATCGTATCGCGCTAGCCTGAATTCATGAGCGGGGCGAGAAAACCATCCGGACGATCCAGTGCCGACGAGGCGGCGACGCGCAAGCGCGGGCGTTCGCTGGCGGCCCTTGGCTATATACAGCCGCAGACCTATGAAGAGCTGCGCGCGGTGCTGTCCTCCGGCACGGTGCATTTTCCGAAGCGCCTGCGCCAGGTGGCGATCTTCCTGTGGCAGCATCCGAGCGAGGTCGCGCTCGGCACCATCGCCCAAGTGGCGGCACAGGCCGGCGTGCAGCCCTCGACGCTGGTGCGCTTCGCGCAGATCTTCGGATATTCGGGCTTTTCCGATTTCCAGGGCCTGTTCAAGGACCACGTCAAGGGATCCTGGCCGGAAGGCCGTGGCGAGCAGCGCGCCGAGGCCGAGCCTAACGCCGCCATGCATTTCCTGCGCGGCATGGTCGGCGCCTCGCAGGCCTCGCTCGGCCGCATCGAAAGCGGCTTCGATGTCGAAAGCTTCGAGAAGATGTTGGCGACGCTGGCCGACGCCGACCTGATCTACGTCATCGGCTCCAAGCGCGCCTTCCCCGTCACCACCTATCTGTCGCTGACGCTTTCGCAGCAAGGCGTGCGCAACGTGCTGGTCGACAATGTCGGCTCGACCGCGCTCGACCAGGTCGGCTGCATCGGCAGGCAGGATGCGGTGCTGGCGGTGTCCTTCAGCCCCTACAATTCGATCACGCCCGACCTCGTCGCGGTGGCGCACGAACGCGGCGCCCACATCGTTACCGTCACCGACAGCACCTTCTCGCCGCTGATCCGGCTCTCGGACAGCTGGCTGGAGGTGGTGGAATCCGACTTCGCCGGTTTCCGCTCGCTGGCCGCGTCGCTCGCCGTCGGCATGGCGCTGGTCCAAGGCGTCGCGGCAAAGCGCGGCAAGTGAATATTGGAGGTTTTGATGGAGAGTTTCGACTTGTGGCGGCGACCATAAATTATCGACGCCCGCGCCGCCCCTCATCGCCCTGCCGGGCACTTCTCCCCGTATAGTGACGGGGTGAAGGGGCTGGCCTCAGCGCTGGCACCCCCTTTGCAACATTGGTGATTGGCGAAATCGGTGACGACAGCGCCCCTCTCCCCGTCACTATACGGGGAGAGGATGCCGGCAGGCAGGTGAGGGGC
>NZ_RZSJ01000181.1:0-10289 GCF_003998025.1 Mesorhizobium sp. M8A.F.Ca.ET.021.01.1.1 | reverse complement strand
AGGCAAGCAGGACATCGTCCCAGCGGAAGACTTCGTTGGCGCGGGCCCTGGCGGCCGCGCCGCAGGCCCTGACCAGGGCGTCATCCTCCATCGCCTGCCGCATCCGCTCGGCGCAGCTGCGCGCATCGGTGAAATAGATGGCGGCCGCGCCCGCGGTCCATCTGTTGTAGGGGTTGTCGTGCGCGATCACCATGTTGCCGGCCGCCAGCGCCTCGACCAGCGACGGGTTGGTGCCACCGACCGTGTGGCCATGCAGATAGGCGCGCGCGTGAAAACGCAGCGCCTTCACCGCCGCCTGGTCGTAAATGGCGCCGGGCAGCACCACCGAGGCATTGGCTGCGTCGCGGACGGCGACATGATAGGGAATTTCAGGGGAGAGCGTGCCCAGAACCACCAGCTTCATGTCGCGCTTCTGGCTGCAGAAGGCCTCGACGATGGGCAGGATGTTGTTGTCGGGCTCGATGCGCGCGATCGAGATCAGGTATTTGCCCGGCTCGAGGCCGAGCGCGCGCACCGGCGCCTCCGGCGCCGATGTCACCGGGTCGGCGCCATAGGTGATGGTGGCTATGGCGCTGCGCGGCCGGCGTGTCGCCAGGTGATCCGCGATCACCGGATGGTCGGCGACCAGACGGTGCGAGGCCCAGGCGCCGATCCACTCGTTGAGCCAGAACCATGTGCGCGCCGCCACACCCCATTTGGGCCGGCGCCACTCGATGCCGTCCATGTTGGTGATGATCTTGCGCCGCATCAGCCTCAGCCAGGTCAGGAAGACAGCGCCATTATAGCCGAGCACCAGGCAGACGCCGGGCCGACGGGCGGCGTCGAGCACGCATTGCCAGTCGAATTCCAGCGTCGCGCGCGGGCCCTTCGAGGCGACCTGGACATGGATCAGATCGATGCCTTTCCAGGTGTCGACGCGCACTCTCCGGTCGACCCGCTCGACCTCCTCCTGGCAGTAGACGCCGACCTTCCAGCCGCGCCCGACAAGAAACAGCGCCAGCTTCTCGGCGAAGGTCTCAAAGCCGCCATGGGCCGCGGGAATGCCGCGCGTCCCAAGGATCAGGATGGTGGGCGTTTCCGGTCTCATGGCTGCTGGCGCTTTCAAATCCGCTCGATTCCGCAATGCGAGGCTGTTCCAATCCCGAAACCGCTGCCTGGCGATATCCATACCAGAGTCGGGGTTCGCTCATTATCGCACCGGGGTTGTAAAATATTTCTTCCGGCCGCCGGCGCTGTTTCACTATCGGTCAACCTTCCATGCGTATGTATCGAAACGAGGCATTGCCGGGACCTGGCGGCCGGAAGACGGTCAAACCAGGCCCGGCACGATCCTTGCTCGTGGACTTCTGCGCGCCAGAATCGGCGGAGGGCGTGCAGCATTGGAGTGGTGATCCGGATCTCATCCGTTTCATGGCAACCAGTGGAGTCCAAAGGGGGTGTTGGACTTGAAGTTTCCTGTCGCTGATGCCGTCAGGCGGCGGAATCGTACACCACCCCTGACAGAAAGATGCATGTGAAGATGCGGATTGCCTGCATCCATCAGGGCTATGAACTCTATGGCTCCGACCGCAGCTTCGCGGAGAGCGTGGCCGCGTTGCGCGCCGCGTTTCCGTCAGCCGACATCGAAGTGGTCCTGCCGCGCGGCGGACCGATCGTGCAGATCCTCGAACCGCATGCGACCCGGATCGTCTTCGAGCCGCTCTGGGTGCTGAGGCGCCAGGCCATTGCGCGCCTTGCCACCATCGAGATGGCGCGGCTGCCGGTCGCGGTGCTGAGGGCCTGGCGGCGGCTCAGGGATTGCGATCTCACCTATGTCAACACCTCGATCGTGGCCGACTATGCGCTGGCCGCCCGCCTTCTGCCCGATAAGGCCGTGCTGCACATCCATGAAATTCCCGAAGGCGCCATGCGCAGGATCCTTGTCGGCCTGATGCACTGGAGCCGTGCCGATCTCATCTTCAACTCGCGCGCCACCCGCGCCGCGTTCGGCGAGCCCCGATCCGCGCGCTCCCATGTGGTCTATAACGGCGTTGCCGGCCCGCCGGCGGCCGAAGCGATGACCTATGACGGCAAGCGTCCGCTCAAGGTGCTGCTGCTTGGCCGCATCAACAGGATCAAGGGCCAGGAAGTGCTTCTGGAGGCGATCGCCTCGCTGCCGGCGGACCTCAGGTCGAGGGTCGAGGTGCGGCTGGTCGGCGGCGCCTTCGAAAGCGTCGAGCGCGAGCGCGCGCTTGCCGAACTGGTCGACGGTATGGGGCTCAGCGGACGCGTCAGCGTGCTGCCCTTCATTCCCGACCCGTCCGAGCATTATCGCTGGGCCGATATCGTCACAGTGCCGTCGCGGCGTCCCGAATCGCTCGGCCGCGTCGCCATCGAAGCGATGGCCTATGGCCGGCCGCCGCTGGTGTCGGCGATCGGCGGGCTGGTCGAGGTGGTCGCGGACGGCGAAACCGGCTGGCATGTTCCGCCCGGCGATGCCGCCGCGCTCGCCGGCAAACTCGAGGAAATCATCCTGCGGCCCGAGGCCTGGCGCTCCTTTGTCGCCGCCGGGCGGGCGCGCTACGAGGCGGTCTTCAGTGAGCCGGTCGCGGCGGCGGCGATCGCGGCCATAGCCACGGACAAGCTGAAGGCAACCATCGCCAAGCCGAGCCGGACGGCAACCGCGCGCCAGGCGGAGACACGGCCGTGAAACTGCCTGGCCATCTGGTGCGGCGCCTGGTGCTGATGATCGGCGGCGAGGCGATGCAGAGCGGCTTCCACTTCGCCCTCAACATCGCGCTGCTGCACATGCTGTCGGCGCAAGGCTACGGTCTCTTCGCCATCGGCATGGTGATGGGCGGCGTCGGCCTGTCCTACATCAGGTCGCTCACCGCCGTTCCTGCCTCGATCTGGATGGGCAAGAGCACCAACAGCGCTGGCGTCAACGCCTATGACGTGGCCTTCGGGACGGCGGCGCTGGTCGTCGCGCTGCTGATGGCCGTCGGCACGGCGGTGGTGATGCGTCTTTTGGGCGATCCCAGCGGAATTGCCGCCGGCTGCTTCGTCGGGGCCTGGTCGCTGCGCAGCCACATGCGCACGGCCTTCTTCGCGCGCCGCCAGCAGGTGATCGTCTCCATCAGCGACGCCGCCTTCACCATCGCCGGCACCGTCATGGCCGGCCTGGCGATCTGGATGGCCGGGGACATGCTGCAGACCGTGTTCTACGCGCTCGCGGCGGCCAATCTGTTCGGCATCTTCGTCCTGGTCCGGCTGGCGCGCCGCACGATGCGCATCAGCTTCCGCATGCCGACGCGGCGGCGCTATGCAAGGCTCTGGGCCCAGCTCTGCTGGTCGGCATTCAGCGCCACCACCACCAACATCCAGGGCCAATGCCTGGCGCTGCTGGTCGCGGGCATTGCCGGGCCGGCCGCCTACGCGCCGCTGGCGGCGGTGATCGTGCTGTTCGCGCCGCTGCGCATCAGCAGCCTTGCCTTCGTGAACATGACGCAGCCGGAACTCGCCAAGCTGATGCGCAACAACGAGACGCGCCGTGTCTGGGCGCAGGCAAAGCTGTGGGCCCTCGTCATGGGGCTCGGCGCGGTGGCCTATGGATGCGCCATCCTGTTCGTCCTGCCGATGATAAAATCGCAGGCTCTCCAGAATGCGTCGGTGGAGTTCATCGGGCTTTTCGTGATCGCGAATTTCATCCCCATCATGCTCTACATCATGCCCCGCATCGTGCTGGAGATCATGGGCGACTTCCGCATCGTCGCGTTCATCACCTTGGGCGGGGCCATCGTCGGGCTGGCGTTGATCGCGATCCTGCTGGCGGTCGCGTCTCCGCCCTGGTCGCTGGCTGGTTCCGCGCTCTCCGAGATCTTCGTGCTCGTGGCATCGTGGTATTTCGTGCATCACCGCATGTGGAACATCGAACATCCGGACCAGCAGCGCGACAGCCGGCTGGGTTCGTGGCGGCGGGCGGTTTCGTTCGCCGCGGTAAGACGGTAGGAGAGGGACGTGTCAGGCCAGGCATTGCAAGTTGCCGCGGTGACCGACCTGCCCGGCGGGCAGGTTCCGCACCCCGCCGCCATCGCCGCCAATGACGCCTATACGGCGAAACTGCACACCAGCCTCGAGACGGTCAGGCCGCTCTGGCTGCGCCTGCAGGCGCAGGGTGTGTGCACCGGCCACCAGAATTTCGCCTGGGCCGAAGGGATCGTCGCGCGGCTGCTGCCGGAAAGCGCTGAACTCCTCGTCGTCGAGGTGGGCGACGCCGCGACGGGCGAACCCAGAATGCTTGTGCCGCTGATGCGGCGCAGGGCGTTCCACCATTGGGTGGTGGAATGGTTGAGCTGTGGCGTCTGCGACTATGCGGCGCCGCTGCTGGCCGATGCCAGCCCGTGGAGCAGGCAATCCGCGCAGGCTGCGTGGGCGGCGGTGCGCTCGGCGCTGCCGCCGTCGGACCGTGTCCACATCGTGGGAATTCCGCGACAGATCCACGGCGTCGCCAATCCGCTGGCCTTGCTGCCAGCCACGCGCGATTCCATGCAGACCACGTTCGGCCTCGCCATCGACGGCGACCCGCAAACAGTCCTCAAGCGTCTTTGCAGGCCGTCCTTCGTCAAGGAATTCGGCAAGGACTGGCGTCGCCTCGAACGGCTTGGCGGGGTCGAGCTGGTCGAGGCCGGCGCGCCGGCCGAGCTCGAGCGCATCTTCGGTGAACTGGTGCGGATGCGGCTCGACCGCTTTCGCGAGCTTGGCCGCTTCGATTTGCTGACGCAGGAGAAGATCGTCGATTTCTACCGGAACGCGGCCGTTCAGGGCCTGTTGGACGGTTCCGTGCGGCTTTTCGGGCTGCTCGTCGGCGAGGCTCTGATCGCGGTTCAATATCTCCTGGTTCATCAAGGGACTGTTCATGCTCTGCTGATAGCAATGGACCAGGGCGTCGTGCCCAATGTCTCGCCGGGGCTTGCAATCATGGGCAGGTTGATCGGCTGGGCGCGCGAACAGGGCTTTGGGTATTTCGACCTCTCCGTCGGCAACCAGAGCTACAAGGAACATATGGGCGCCAAGGGTTCGGTATTGGTCGAACTCCGCCATGGGTTCACGATGCGGGGCAGTGTGGCCAATGCCGCCATCGAGTTCCGCAGGCGGGCCGAGGCGTTCGTGCGCTCCAACCCAAGGCTGCTCAAAGCGGTCCAGGGAACGATGCGGGGTTTGCGGCGCTTGCGTGGTTGATGCCGGGGCGGGCCAGAACGGATAGGAGAAGCATGTGGCAAGCCTGGCAGTGCAGCCGGCCGCGGCGGCGGATGCACCGGTACAACCAGTTTCTCCGATCAGAGCCGGCATTGACGTCGGCGCCCACTATACGGCGCGGCTGCACACCAGCTTCGACACCATAAGGCAGCTCTGGCAGCGCCTCGAGGAAACCGGCCTGTGCACCGGCCACCAGGGCCTTGCCTGGGTGGAAGGGATCGCCAGCCGGCTGATGCCCAAAAGTGCCGATCTGCTCGTCGTCGAAGTCAACGACGCCGCCACGGGCGCGCCTGTCATGCTGCTGCCGCTGATGCGGCGCCGGGCGCTCGGCCACCATGTGATCGAATGGCTGAGCTGCGGCGTGTGCGATTATTCGGCGCCGCTGCTGGCCGATGCCAGGCTTTGGACCACGCAAAGCGCCGACGCCGCCTGGGCCGCGGTCCGCGTCGTGCTGCCGCCGGCCGACCGCATCCACGTGGCGGGAATCCCGCGACAGATCCACGGCGTCGCCAACCCGCTGGCGCTGCTTTCGGCGGCGCGCGACTCCATCCAGATCGCCTCGGGCCTGGTCATGGATGGCGAGCCGGAAACGCTGATCAAGCGTATCTGCAAAAAGTCCTTCACCAAGCATTTCTACAAGCACTGCCGCCGCTTCGAACAGCTCGGCGGCCTCGCACTGGTCGAAGCCGAGACGCCTGACATGATCGAGGAGCAGTTCGGAACGCTGCTGGACCTCAGGCTCAACCGCTTTCGCGAGCTCGGCCGCTTCGACCTCCTGACGCAGGCGCCGATCGTCGAGTTCTACCGCAATGCCGCCCTGCAGGGGCTTTCCGACGGCTCGGTGCGGCTGTTCGGGCTGCGCGTCGGTCAAGCCTATCTCGCCGTGATCTACGTGCTGGTCATGAAGGGCACCTTGCACGCCCTGCTGCTCGGGATCGACCAGGAGGCGGTGCCCAACGTCTCGCCGGGCCTGACCACGATCGGCAAGCTGATGATATGGGGGCGGGGGCAAGGGCTCGGCTATTTCGACCTTTCGGTCGGCAGCCAGGGATACAAGCAGCATATCGGCGCGGCGAGCTCGGTGCTGGCCGAATTGTGCGAGCCGATGACGCTGAAGGGCAGGGGCTCGACCGCCTATATCAGGCTGCGCGGCAAGACCGAGCTTTTCGTGCGCTCCAAGCCGCGGCTTTACAAGGCCGTGCAGGGCGTGATGCGCCGTTTGCGGCGGTTGAAGACCTGAAGGGCGCCCGAGAAATTGACAGGGCCGCGCGTCTCCGCCATCCTTGGGGCCAGTCGCCAGGCGGCCAAGAGCGGCCGAGTTCCGTGTCAGGCGACCGAGGGCGAAGCGCATGTCCACTGCCGTGAACAGCCAGAACTCCAAGCGCGCCGCGGTGCGCAAGGCGCTCGACCGCCACAAGGTCTACATCACGGCGCAGAGTTTCTCGGGCGGCACCTACAGTGCGCGCGTGCTGGTCGACGGCGAGGCCTATTGGGTCGACGAATTCCGCTTGAGCCAGTTGCAGCAGGGGCTGTCGCCGGCCGAGCTTGAGCTGACGCCGGCGATTGACGATTGAGACGCTTGTTTGCTGTTGCCACGCGCTTCGATCTCTGACCGATGGCCAGCCCTCCCAAGCTCAAGACCTACCGCGCCAAGCGCGAATTCTCCAAGACGCCCGAACCCGCCGGCGGCCTGATCGTCGGCGACGGCAATCGCTTCGTCGTCCACAAGCACCACGCCACGGCGGATCATTACGATCTGCGCCTGCAGGTCGGCGATGTCCTGAAAAGCTGGGCGGTGCCGCGTGGGCCTTCGCTCAACCCGGCCGACAAAAGACTGGCGGTGGAGACCGAGGACCATCCGCTCGAATATATCGATTTCGAGGGCGTCATCCCCGAGGGCGAATATGGCGGCGGGCCGATGATCGTCTGGGATACCGGCAGCTGGGCGCCGATGGACGATGTCGACAAAAGCCTGCGCACCGGCGCCTTCAAGTTCCGGCTGGCCGGCGAAAAGCTCAATGGCGGCTGGATGCTGACCCGGCTGAAGCCCAAGCCCGGCGAGGACGAGAACAAGAAGAACTGGCTCTTGTTCAAGGAGCGCGACCTCGCCGCCGACACGGCGTTGGACATTCTCGAAGCGCGGCCGGACAGCGTCAAATCCGGATTGCGCATCGAGGAGTTGGTGGCACCGCCGAAGCCGGTCGCCAAGTCCGCGCCAAAGCCTGGTTCGCTGAAGCCGGGCGAGCTGCCCGGCGCGGCCAAGGCGCCGGCGCTCAGCCGTATCGAGCCGCAACTGGCGACCCAGGTGCCGAAGCCGCCGGGCGGCGAAAGCCCTGCCGAGAATACGAACGAGCTGTGGCTGCACGAGATCAAATTCGACGGCTACCGCACCATGGCGCATGTCGCCAATGGGGAGGTGCGGCTGATCACCCGTGGCGGCATCGACTGGACGAAGCGCTATGGCGACCTGGCCGGTGCGTTCGCCAAGCTGCCGTGCCGCGAGGCGATCATCGACGGCGAGATCGTCGTGCTCGACGCCAAGGGCATTTCCCGCTTCGCGCTGCTGCAGGACGCGCTGGCGAGTGGCGCCGGCAGCAAGCTGCATCTCTACGCCTTCGATCTGCTGCATCTCGACGGCTGGGACCTGATGAAAGTGCCGCTCATCCGGCGCAAGGCGCTGCTGGCCGAGCTGCTTGGCGGGCTCGGCGCCAATTCCGCGATCCAGTTTTCCGACCATGTCGAGGGTTCGGGGCAGGGGCTTTTTGATCAAGCTTCGGATATGGGGCTGGAAGGCGTCGTCTCAAAACGGGCGACCGCCATCTACCAGAGCGGGCGCACCAAGAGCTGGACCAAGACCAAGGCGCTAAAGAGCGAAGACTTCGTCATTGCCGGCTACACCGTCTCCGACGCGGCGGAAGGGCTGGCAGCCCTTGGCATGGCCGAATGGGAGGATGGCGAACTGCACTATCGCGGCAAGGTCGGCACCGGCTTCGACCGCGAGACGGCCGCCGATCTCCTGGCGCGGCTGGAGCCGCTGACATCAGGCGCCTCGGTGCCCGAAGGGGTGCCGCGCGAAATCATGCGCGAGATGCACTGGGTGAAACCGTTGTTCTCGGCGCGCGTCCACTATGCCAACCGCACGGCGGACAATGCGCTGCGCCACGGGGTGTTCAGGGGCCTCAGGGATGTCGGCCTGTCGACGCCGGTGTCGACCAAGCGCAAGCGCCTGATCTCGGAGGCCGATCTGGCGACCATCTGGGTGACCAATCCGACGCGGCGTCTGTTCGGCAAGACCGGCCCGACCAAGCTCGACATCGCCGTCTATTACGCGCTGGTCGGCGACTTCATGCTGCCGCATATCCTTGGCCGCCCGGTGTCGCTGGTGCGCTGCCCGACCGGCCTGCCCAAGGACTGCTTCTTCCAGCGCCACGCCTTCACCGGCATGCCGCCTTCGGTGGTGACGTTCCAGGCGACCAATTCCGAGGGAGAGACCAAGTCCTATCTCTCGGTCGAGGGCGCCAAGGGCTATCTGGCACTGGCGCAGTTCGGTGTCGTCGAATTCCACACCTGGGGCACACACCGCACCAGCCTCGACAAGCCCGACCAGATCGTCTTCGACCTAGATCCGGGCGAGGGGATTTCCTGGCGCGAGGTGGTCGAGGCCGCCGTCCACATCAAGAGCGAGCTGGAGGGGCTGGGGCTGGTGCCGTTTGCCAAGACCTCCGGCGGCAGCGGCATCCACATCACCGTGCCGGTGACGGGCAAGCAGAACTGGAAGAAGCTGCACCAGGCAACCAGCGCCATATCAACGCATCTGGCGGCGACCGCGCCCGACACCTTCACCACCACCATGGGCAAGGAAAACCGCAAGCGGCGCATCTTCATCGACTATCACCGCAACGCGCGCGGCCACACCTCGGCGGCGCCATACTCGCTGCGGGCGCGCACCAATCTGCCGGCCTCGACGCCGGTGAGCTGGAGCGACCTGGAGGCGATCGATGCGCCGCAGGATTTGAATTATGCCTCGCTGCCGGGGTTGCTGGAGACATCGGGCGATCCGTGGGCGGATATCGATGAGTTTGCGAGGGATTTGCCGGTGTTTGGCCATGTGTAAGCCGGAAGCGTCGGCGCAATCCCTACACTTCGTCATCCTAGGGTCTTCGCGACGTCGCTTCGCGACTGCTCCGCCCTAGGATGACGAAGCACCAAGTCCTCTCAGTTCCATCTCCATCGACGCTTCCGACAATTTGAATTATTCTCTTCCCTTGACCCAAAACCCGCCGGAAGGTTTCGTCAGGGATTTGCCGGTATTGTGCGGGGTCGGTGTAGGATTTCCTCGGCGTCGATCGTCCTTCGGACGAAAAGCGCTGCAGAGAGCATGATCCCGAAAAGCGGAAACCGGTTTTCGGATAAGATCATGCTCAAGCTAAAATGTCAGCGCATGGCCGCGTAGGAGTTCATCATGGCGCCCAGGGCAAGTTGGAAAGGTTACCTCAAGCTCAGTCTCGTCAGCTGTCCGGTGCGGCTATATCCCGCCACCAGCGCCAGCGAACGCATCTCGTTCAACCAGCTGCACAAGAAGACCCACAACCGCATCAACATGAAGCCGGTCGATCCCGAACTGGGGCTCGTCGAGCGGGCGGATCTGGTCAAGGGCTACGAGTACGAGGACAAGCAGTACATCATCATCGATGACACCGACCTCGACGCGGTGCGCATCGAATCCAACCATACGATGAACATCGAGGCCTTCGTCGACGAGGACGAGGTCGACGTCATCTACCAGGACGCGCCCTATTACATGGCGCCGGACGGGGCCATGGCGGAAGAGACCTTCGCGGTGCTGCGCGAGGCCATGCGCAAATCCGGCAAGCTCGCCATCGCCCGGCTGGTGCTGTCCAGCCGCGAACGCGTGGTGACGATCGGCGCGCGCGAGAACGGCATGTTCGTGTGCACGTTGAGGAACCCGAACGAAGTGCGCGGCACGGCTGAATATTTCGGCAACATTCCGGCCGGCAAACCGGACCCGGAAATGCTGCAGCTTGCCGAAGCTG
>NZ_RZSJ01000180.1:0-10293 GCF_003998025.1 Mesorhizobium sp. M8A.F.Ca.ET.021.01.1.1 | reverse complement strand
AGCCATGACATGGCCGTGGTCGAGCGCATCGCGCGCTGCAGGTCCATCAACAGGTTGATGACCTGAGCCTGGATCGTGACGTCGAGCGAGGCGACCGCCTCATCGGCGATGAGGAGGCGGGGATCGAGCGCCAAAGCCCTGGCGATGCAGATGCGCTGCCGTTGACCGCCCGAGAAGGCATGAGGGTAGCGTTCGAGATGTTCCGGCGGCAGATGCACTTTTGCCAGCAGGGCCGCCGCCCGATTCCGCAGCTCACCGCCGCGCGCTATGCGGTGGACGCGCATCGGGTCGGTCAGGGCCTGCCCGATCGTCATCCGCGGATTGAGCGAGGAGAACGGGTCCTGGAAGACCATCTGCACCTCGCGCCGGAAGCCCGCAAGGGTTGCCCGCCCAGCGCCGATCATCTGCTTGCCGTCATAGCGAATGGTGCCGGACAAGGGCTTGTCCAACTGCATGATGCTGCGCGCCACGGTCGACTTGCCGCAGCCCGATTCGCCCACCAACGCCAGGGTCTCACCCGGGAAAATATCGAAGGAAACGCCCTCCACCGCATGGACCCGGCCGGCTATGCCGCCGAAGATACCGCCCCGCAGGTCGAAACGCGTAACAAGCTCGCGGACCTCGACCAGCGGCTTTCTGTCCGTTGCGTGCGGTGCGACGCTCATGCCGAAACCTCCGGCTGCGAGACTTCGGCATTGTATATGACGAGCGGGAATTTCTCGGGCCCATCCTTGTCGGCCATGCTGCCCAGCCTTGGCACCGCCGAGATCAGCGCGCGCGTATAGCGGTGTCGGGGATCCACGAGAATCTGGTTCACCGAGCCCGATTCGACGATCTCGCCCTTCAGCATGACACAGACGCGATCGGCGATTTCCGCGACCACACCCATGTCATGGGTGATGAAAAGAACAGACATGCCGATCTCGCGCTGCAGTGCGCGGACAAGATCCAGAATCTGCGCCTGGATGGTGACATCGAGCGCGGTGGTCGGCTCATCGAGGATCATCAAGGAGGGGCGGCACGCCAGTGCAATGGCGATCATGACGCGCTGGCGCATGCCGCCGGACAACTGGTGCGGATATTGGTCGAGCCTGAGGGCGGCGTCGGGCACGCGCACGAGCTTGAGCACGTTCAGCGCGATGTCGCGCGCCTCGCGCGGCGACTTGCCCTGGTGTCTCGTGATCACCTCCGCAATCTGGTCGCCGACGGTGAACACCGGATTGAGGCTCGACATCGGGTCCTGGAACACGATCGAGAACTCAAAGCCGCGGAGCCCCTCCATGCGCTTTTCGGAAAGCCTTGTCAGGTCGGCTACGCCGCCGTCCTTGAGCCTCATCAGGATGCGGCCGCCCGTGATCCTGGCGCCATCATATTCGGTCAGGCGCATTACGGTCATGGCGGTGACCGATTTGCCCGAACCTGACTCGCCCACCAATGCCACCGTCTCGCCACGCTTGATCTGGAACGATACGCCCTGAACAGCCGGCACCACCTTTGTCCCCCTTGCCCCGAAGCAGACTTCAAGGTCCTCGACCGAGAGGATCACATCGTCGGGAAGGCTCGCTGTGGCGGCGGACTTGACGGTCAAAAAGGCACTCCAGGCGCAATGGTCGCGACACTCGGTATCGAACGCAGCGAGCATGTGGGCTGTCAATAGGGCCCATCACCCGGTCGCCTGGAAGCCATGCCTTGGAATGGCCCGGAATGCCTCGCCAGACGGCATCGGCCCTGCGATTGTCAGGCTTCCCGGCGCTCCACCCGAAGTTATGCAATCTCTGCATCGCTCTGTCGGATTTCGCATTAACTCGCCAATGGACCCTAGAGCCGCTCAGCGCATGGTCAGTGTCGGATCAACCAGGGTGCGTCCGCGCGCCTGCTCGGCGGTTCGCGAGAGATATTTCCACAGCGCTTCGCCGTCCCGGCTGCGCGAGCCCACACGGCGGAAAATCCTGATCTCGATCTCCAGGGACAGCTGTTGTCCGCCAATCTGGATGAGTTCGCCCTGGGCGATCGATTTGTGAACGCAGATCTGCGGCAGCCAGACCACGCCTTGCCCGGCGATCGCCATCTGCTTCAGGCCTTCGGCAAGCGAGGACTGGTAGACGATGCTGAGATTGAGAGGACGCCGCCAGCGCGACTGGATGAGCGAGATCAGCTTGCCGAGATAGCCGTCGCTCCAGGAATAGGCGAGGTAGGGAATCCTGGTGCCTTCCGGCACATCGACATCGAAGAGCGGCGCTCCCGTCTGGTCGACACCAGACACCAGAACGAGGCGATCCCTGCCGATTTGAAGCGATTCGAAGGGTCCGCCCTCGAGGACCGGCGGACCGTCAGGGTGATCGTAGGTGATGGCGAAGTCGCATTTGCCGGACGACAGGTGCTCAACGCATTCCAGGAAGTCGCCCGTGTGCATGCTGCTGCGGACCGGCGCATTTGGCATTTCGGGATGGCTGATCCACTTGGGAAAAAAATAGATAGCCAGCGTATGAAGCGCGGCGAAAGTGAGAAGCCGTGAGCTGGCGCCGGCGGCGTTGCGGCAGTCCGTGCGCAGGCGGTACATGTCGCGAAGCATTTCCTGGCAGCGCGGAACGAAAATGGCGCCCGCGCTGGTGAGGTGCACCGGATATGTGCTGCGGTCGATAAGTTCGGCGCCGACCCAAGCCTCCAGCGCCTTGATGCGCCGGCTGAAGGCCGGCTGCGAGATATTTCGGGACGCCGCGGCGGTCGAGAAATTCCGCGTCGCTGCGATCTCGAGGAAGTCTTCAAACCACGCCAGCTCCACAGTCGACCTCATGCATTATTCGCATAACCGATCCTATCTACGCATTGGACAGTGGCGCAAGCCTGCTCCTAGCTTTCGCACGCAACGATAAAAAGACCTCGAGTCAATTGTGGGAACATATTCATGAAAATGAAACGTGCCTTGGCATTAGCCTTCTGCATGGGCATAGGCGCTTTTGCGTCGTCCGCCGTTGCAGAAACCAAGAATCCCGGAACGTTTGTGTTTCTTTGGACTGACGATGTTCAGTCGTTCGATCCGGCCTACATTGCAAACACGCCGAGCTCCTACGGCGTGCTCAACGTCTACAGCCGCCTGTTGAACTACAACGGCTCCCAGATTTCCGAATTCGTGCCTTCATTGTCGTCGCAAGTGCCGAGCCTCGAAAACGGCCTGATCAAGCAGAACGCGGACGGTTCGGTCAGCTACACCTTCCCGATCCGGAAGGGCGTCCACGCCCACAAGGTCGGCGTCAAGGGCGACGACGGCAAGATCACCTGGCAGTACTATGACGGGCTGACTGACGAGCAGAAGGCCAAGATCGAGCCCGGCTATGGCGAGATCACGGCCGAAGACGTGCGTTACTCGCTGCTGCGCGCCATCCTGATGGGCCAGTCATGGATGTCCAACGCCATCACCGAGGTGGTGACGGCGAGCAAATACACCGACGTCGCCAAATGGGTCGAAACCGAAGGCAAGGTATCGGACATCAAGGATGCCAGCCCCGAAGCGCTACGCAAGGTCTATGACGAACTCGCGTCGCAGATCACCGTCGAGGGCGACAATGTCACGCTGAAGCTGCCAAAATCCTTCCCCGCCACGCTTGGCGTTCTGGCGCTGCCGTTCGGTGCTTCGATCGTCGACAAGGAATGGGTCGGCTCGGTCGGCGGGTGGGATGGCAACGGGGACAACTGGAAGAAGTACTACCGTCCCGAACTCGGCGACGATCCGCTGTTCGCCCAGGAGAACGGGACCGGTCCGTTCATGCTCGATGAATGGGATCGCACCGATCGCCGCATCACGCTGAAGCGTTTCGACAATTACTTCATGGGCAAGGCCTCGCTCGAGCGCGTGGTCATGCGCACGGTTCCGGAATGGACCACGCGTCGGCTGCAGTTGCTGTCCGGCGATGCCGACTTCGTGACGACGCCCGTCGAGTTCCTGGACGAGCTCGCCAAGACTGATGGTGTCAAGGTCATCGACGGCCTGCCCAAGGTGTTCAGCCGTGGCCTCTATTTCGCGTGGCCGCTGGATGATGCCGACAACCCCGCCATCGGCAGCGGCAAGCTGGACGGCAACGGCATCCCGCCGGACTTCTTCTCCGACATCGATGTCCGCCAGGGCTTCAACTACGCCCAAAATTACGATGCGCTGATAAAGCAGGCCCTGCTCGGCAAGACCGTGCAGGCGCGCGGCCCGACCGTGCGCGGCATCATGGGCTACCGCGCCGACTCGCCGATCTACAGTTACGATCCGAAAAAGGCCGCGGAGCACTTCAAGAAGGCCTTCGGCGGCAAGCTGTGGGATACCGGCTTCACCTTCACGGCCTATGTGCAGGAAGGAACGCCGCAAGGCACGGCGGCACTTTCCGCGCTCCAGCAGGGACTGCAGCGGATCAATCCGAAGTTCAAGATGAAGATCCAGTCGCTGCCCTGGGCCTCGATCTCGGACAAGCTCAACAACCGTGAAAAGCCTGCCTCGCCGCTCACCTACATGGGCTGGGGACCGGACTATTCCGACCCGGGTGGTCCGCTGGGTGCCGCGACCTACTATCTGTCCCCGACCGGTCTTGTCGGCGGCATGCTCGGCCAGGGCTACCGCGACCTGATGGCGGAGAAGTTCAAGCCGCTTCTCGACCAGGCCTGGGCCTCGAGCGATCCCGCCGTGCGCGAGCCGATCTATGCCAAGCTGCAGGACATGTCCTACGACTATGCCACCACGCAGTTCCTCTGGGAGGACTTCGGGTACATCGTCACCCGCAGCAACATCGACGGCTACGTGCACAACATGATCCTCTACGGCGCCTGGGATTTCTATCCCGTCACCAAGAAGGCCGATTAAAGAGCTTCGGGTTTCACCGGGCGCCATCGTCGCCCGGTGAAACGGCTATTCCTCATGGTGCGGATGCTGATGTGCTGAACTACGCTTTGCGGCGGCTCCTGATGTTGCCCGTCGTTCTCTTCGCCCTGTCGCTGATGCTTTTCGCGCTGCAGATGTCGCTGTCGCCGACACAGCGCCTGGCGGCGTACGCGCCGTCCCCGGACTTCCTCAAGGGCGGCCAGGACAGCATTCGCAGGATGATCGAGCAGTATGGGCTGAACGATCCCTTCTACATTCAATACGGACGCTGGATCGGCAACATCCTGACGGGCAATCTGGGCTGGTCCGAGACCGCGCGCCAGCCTGTTGCCCACGCGCTGGCTTCCCTGCTGCCCGCGACGTTGGAACTGGTCCTGCTGGCGTTCATTCCCGGCTTTCTGCTCGCCATCTACCTGGGCTCGCGGGCCGGCATCCATCTCAACCGTTGGCCGGACCATGTGATCCGCATCTTCACCATCCTGGGCTGGTCATTCCCGGTCTATGTCTTCGGACTGCTGATGCTGCTGATCTTCTACTCCGCGCTCGACTGGTTCCCGCCCGGGCGCCTCAGCCAGTGGGCCCAGGCCGCCGTCACCTCGCCCGGCTTCACCCGCTACACCGGCGCGAACACGGTCGACGCGCTGCTCAACGGCAATCTGGCCATTTTCTGGGATACGCTCAGGCATCTCGCTGCCCCCGTCATCACCCTGACCTACGTCAATCTTGCCAACATGACGCGTGTCATGCGCACGTCGATGCTGGAAACGCTGCGCCAGGACTATGTCCGCACGGCACGCGCGAAGGGCATGTCCCGGCGCGTGGTGGAACTGCATCATGCCAGGCGCAATGCGTTGCTTCCGGTCACGACGATCGCCGGAATGGAGCTGGCCGCCATGATGGGCGGCGTCGTCATCACCGAAACCATCTTCGACTATGCCGGCCTCGGCCAGTTCGCGGCCAAGACTGCCGCCAATCTGGATTTTCCGGCGGTGCTGGGCTTCGGCCTCTACTTCGCGGTCGTTCTCGTGGTGCTGAACCTGGCCGTCGACCTGATCTATCCGCTGCTCGATCCGAGGGTGAAGAGGCGATGAGAGCCCTTGGCTATCTGAAGCGTAACCCGATCTCGCTGGTTGGCGTGCTGCTGTTGCTGGCATTCGTGCTGATCGCGATTTTCGCGCCTGTGCTCGCACCGCCGCAGGAATTCCAGATGTCGGTCTACGACACGCCGAGAGCGGGCTTCCTGGCAACGCCGCAACCGCCGTCGCCCGAGGCCATCTTCGGAACCACCGAAGGCCAGTACGACATCTACTACGCCGTGATCTGGGGCACCCGCACGGCCTTCAAGATCGGCCTCGGCGTCGTCGCCATCTCGGTGCTGATCGGCACGATCATCGGATCGCTCGCGGCCTTTTACGGCGGCATCGTGGATGAAGTGCTGATGCGTATCGTCGACGTCTTCATGGCGGTTCCCTTCCTCATCGCCGCCATGGTGCTGACTGCCCTGCTCGGCAAGGGGCTCGGGCCGATAACCGTCGCGCTGACGACGTTCGGATGGATGGGGTATGCGCGTGTGGTGCGCAGTGAAATCCTGCGGATCCGCGAGATGGATTTCGTCAATGCGGCGAGAAGCTACGGCGCCGGCGATTTCCGGCTGATCGTGTTCCACATCCTGCCCAACGCGTTCTTCCCCGTGCTGGTTCTGGCTACCATGGCCACGGGTTCGATGGTGCTCACCGCGTCCGCCCTGAGCTTCCTCGGAGTGGGCACGGAGGAAGGCTACGCCGACTGGGGGCAGTTCATCGCCTATGCGCGCAACTGGATCGTCGGCCAGCCCGGCAACCCGTTCCAGTACTGGTACACGCTTGCCTTCCCGGGAGCCGCGATCTTCCTGTTCGTGCTGGCGTGGAACCTCGTCGGCGACGCTTTGCGCGACATTCTCGATCCCCGCCATACAAATTGAAATCAGGGAGTATCCTCGTGTCTTCGCTTTCCCCCCACGCCATCGAGCTTCTTGAAGACCTTATCCGCCACGAGGTGGAGGACAAGGCGATCCCGTCGATCTCCTATGCCCTGATCGACCGGGACGGCCTCATGGCGCACGGCCACATACAGCGGCACGATCGCCATTTCGACATGAAGGACGACACCTGTTTCCGCATCGGCTCGATCACAAAGACCTTCACGTCGGTTGCCATCATGCAACTCGTGGAGAAGGGGCTGGTCGACCTTGATGTCGATGTCTCGGAGTATCTGCCCGGTTTTCACCCGGTCAATCCGTTCGCCGGGCGTGAAAGCGGACCCCACGGCTCGCAGATCAGCCTGGCCAAGCTCATGAGCCACACCGCCGGGATCGTGCGCGAACCCAAGAGCGGACACTATCTGGATTCACACAAGCCGCCGCTGGCCGACACCGTCGCCGAGCTTGCCACATCCACGCTGAAGCAGGATCCCAGCGCCGGCATCATGCATTATTCCAATGCCGGCATCGCCGTGGTCGGCATGGTGATCGAGCGGGTGACGCGTAAGAGCTACGCCGACTACATCACCGAGAACATTCTGAGGCCGCTGGGCATGAACGACACGTCGTCAGGCATGGCCCCCGGCATCCGCGAAAGGCTGGCGCCGGCCGACATGTGGACGTTGGACGGGGATAGCCCCGCGCCGGTGTTCAATCTGGGCGGATCGCCCGCAGGCAACATATTCTCCACCACTTCCGATATGGCCAACTATACGCGGTGCCTGCTGCGGGGCGGCTTCGCGCCCAACGGCGATGCCATCGTCAGCCCCGCATCGCTGCGCAAGATGTGGACCCCGATCGGCAAGCGCCCCGAAGGCCACAACAAGGACCTCAACGGGTATGGGCTGTGCTTCGGCGTCGGCGACATGGACGGGTGGACCTCCGTCGGCCATGGCGGCGCGGTTTATGGCTATGCGTCGCAGATGATGCTCCTGCCGAGGGCCGGCTTCGGCGTCCTGATCTTCGCCACGCTTGATTTCGCCAATCAGATAGCCTCCCGGCTGGCGGGCGATGGCTTGCGCATCGCCCTCGCAGATTGCGGCATGGGACGCATGCCGCTTCGCGGCCAGGCCCCGCCGCCCATCACCGAAGACCAGTTCGCAAGCCTGCCCGGCCTCTATCGTCACGAGGCGGGCGGCGAGGTCGTCGAGGTGAAGAACAAGGACGGCAAGCTCTACCTGATGGGGGAGGGCGTGCCGCTGCAGATCCGCCCGGTCTCGGGCAATGACTTCGTCATCGACGGACGCATCTACGGTCGCGGCGCGGACTATGCGCACATGAATCTCTCCTTCTCGAAGGCCAACCAGCTAGACTGGAAAGGGGCGACCTGGTCACGTGTCGATAGTCTGCCGGTCGAGAAGGTGCCGCCGGAGATCGCGCCGCACCTGGGCGAATACGGGCCGGACTTCAACATCACCTATCTGACCTACAGCCATGGCCAGCTGAAATGCCTGATCGAGTATTTCTGCACCCATAGCTGCGAGCCGGTGGATGCGGGCCGGTTCCGCATGCACGGGCTGCTCTACGAGGAGGAGATTCTCGAGCTGGGTGCCATCGACGACAATGGACGCCGCGGCATCCGCGTCGGCCCCATGTTTCTGGAGCGCCGGCAGGCCGAAATGGCGGCCTAAGACGCCCGGGCAGCCATCGCCGCGCGGGCCGCGTCAACCGCACGGGCCCGGACGCCATTTAAGCCGCGTGCGCGGCGACTTTCTCTGAAATCGAAAGGCAAGCACATGAAAGTCTTTATCAGCGCCGACATCGAAGGCACGGCCGGCATCACCAACTGGGACGAGGCGCGCAAGGGCAATCCCGACTATGCCGAGTTCCGGGAATACATGACCGACGAACTGGTCGCGGCCTGCGAAGGCGCCAAGGCGGCGGGCGCGACCGAAATCGTCGTCAAGGATGCCCATTCGACGGCGCGCAACCTGATCCTGTCCAAGCTTCCAGCCTATGTCCGCATCGTGCGCGGCTGGAGCGGCCATCCGGATGCGATGATGTTCGGCATCGATGACACCTTCGATGCCGCTCTCTATACCGGCTACCACAACAAGGCCGGCACCGACACGAACCCGCTGGCGCACACGCTGACCGGCACCGTTTCCAGGATGCTGATCAACGGGGAAGTGGCATCCGAATATACGCTGAACGCGCACTGCGCCGCCCGTTACGGCGTGCCGTCGGTCTTTCTGTCTGGCGATGCCGGCATGTGCGGCGAGGCGAAGGCGCTGGTGCCCGAGATATCAACCGTTGCCACCAGCGAGGGGTTCGGGCCGGCCACGTCTTCGCTCTCGCCTCAAGGCGCCGTGAAGGCCATCCGCGAGACGGTGGAAGCCTCGCTTTCGCGCGATCTGTCGAAATGCCTGCCGAAGCTGGCCGACCGGTTCGAGCTCATCGTCGAATACACCACCCCGATCGAAGCCTACAGGGGAAGCTGGTATCCGGGCATGGAGCATCCCGCCCCGCGCACGCTTCGTTTCGAGGCGGACAATTTCTTCGACATTCAGCGCGCGATACGGTTTGTCGTCTGACCATTGAGCGGAATAGGCGCGGCCCGTCCGATCCGTGCGGGCCGCCCCGGCAAATACTTGCCCCGATAGAGCCGCCGCAACCGCGCTGCGACCGTTCTGCGTCGGTGGGTTGGTCAGAAATAGGTCTTCAGCGCGCCGACGATGTCATAATCGTCGTTGACCAGAAACAGAATCTGCCATTTGTCGAAGGTTGTGCAGGGATGCGATACGCCGAGCCCGATGCGATCCCCGACCTTGACCGAAACCGTCTCCGGGACGCGCATGTAGGCGTGCTGGTCGTTGCTGGCGAAAATCGCACAGCCCGTCAGCGTTTCGGGCAAACCGTCGCCGCGCGAAATGAGCAGCGGTACCGGCAGTCCGGAGTCGGTTCCAAAGTCTCGCTTGCCGGCGGTCAGGATGGCCAGCCCGGGTTCTGGGCAGGACTGCACATGGGTCCAGACCTCCAGCGCGTTGATCAGCCCCTCATTCTCGCCCGTCGCGGCAAGGATGCGCTTCTGCTCTGCCTGATAGACACCGCTGTCATGGCTGACATAGCAGCCGCTGCGCGTCATCACCTGCGCGCCGCTGCCGGAGAGGCGATCGAGCACGATGTCGTAGAACGACGAGCCTCCGGCCGTCACGATCGGTGGCGCGCGCTCGAACAGGTTCTCGCCGGCGCATGCTTCGTAGAGCACGCCGATCTCGTCGACGAAATCCGCGACCGCCTGTGCCGGGCCACCGTCCTTCGGCTTGATCAGTCCCTCGAAAGCCTCGACGCCGCAGAGCCGCAGTTGCGGCGCCGCATGCGCGGCACGCGCGACCTCGAGCGCCGCGTCGTTGTCGCGGCAACCGGTCCGGCCGCCCGGATAACCGCGCTCGACCAGCACCTGGATCGGCCGCGATGC
>NZ_RZSJ01000017.1:0-25197 GCF_003998025.1 Mesorhizobium sp. M8A.F.Ca.ET.021.01.1.1 | reverse complement strand
GGCATCGGCTACAACCGCGCCGCGTCACTGGTCGAACGGATGGAGAAGGAAGGTCTGGTCGGCGCACCGAACCATGTCGGCAAGCGCGAGATCATGGCGGGCAAGCGCCAGCCGGCGGCCGCGCTCCCCGATGACGGCACGGACTGACCGGGCAGGCTGCTCCTGATCCGCAGCGCGTAAAAAAGGCCGGTTGCCCGGCCTTTTTTTGTATCTGGTGTCGGACCGCTCAGCCGATCTTCTGGCCGGTCTTGGCCCAGTCGGCGAGGAAAGCGGCAAGGCCCTTGTCGGTCAGCGGATGGTTGACCAGCGCCTTCAGCGTCGCCGGCGGCGCGGTGATGACGTCGGCGCCGATGAGAGCCGCCTGCTTGACGTGGTTCACCGTTCGCACGGAAGCGGTCAGGATTTCGGTCTGGAAATCGAAATTGTCGTAGATCTGACGGATCTCCTGGATCAGCTCCATGCCGTCCGAGCCGGTATCGTCGATGCGGCCGACGAAGGGCGAGATGAAGGAAGCGCCGGCCTTGGCGGCGAGCAGCGCCTGGTTGGCCGAGAAGCACAGCGTGACATTGACCATGCGGTTCATCTCGGTGCGGATGGTCTTGCAGGCCTTCAGGCCGTCCAGCGTCAGCGGCACCTTGATGCAGACATTAGGCGCGATCTTGGCCAGCACTTCGGCCTCCGCCATCATCTGCTTGTATTCGATCGCCACGACTTCCGCCGAGACAGGCCCTTCGACGATGTCGCAGATCTGCTTGGTGACCTCGGCGATCTTGCCGCCCGATTTCAGGATCAGCGAGGGGTTGGTGGTGACGCCATCGAGCAGTCCCAGATCGTTCAGTTCCTTGATCTCTTTGATATCGGCGGTGTCGGCAAAAAATTTCATGGCGGGTCTCCTGACGATTTCGTCGTGCTTGGGAAGGCGCGTTCAGCGTTGCTCTTTGATCTAGACCAAAGTCAGGGCAAGGTCACGCCTCATGATCGAAGATTCGCCCTTTGTCGCGGCCGCACCGGTGCTGGTGCCGATGCCGGCCGAACGTCCCTACACCTATGCCGTGCCGGCCGGCATGCGGGTGGTGCCGGGTTCGATCGTGCGCGTGCCGCTTGGGCCGCGCCAGGTCGCCGGCATCGTCTGGGACGGCACGGTCGAGCAGGTCGATGCCAGGAAATTGCGCCCGATCGAGCAGGTTTTCGACTGTCCGCCGATCGACCGCGCCATGCGCCGCTTCGTCGACTGGGTGGCGCAATACACGCTGTCGGCGCCGGGCATGGTGGCGCGCATGCTGCTCAGGGCGCCGGAGGCCTTTGATCCCGAACCCTGGATCGAGGGGCTGCAGCGCACCCTGCTTGTGCCCGACCGGATGACGGATGCGCGGGCACGCGTGCTGGAGACGGCCGAGGGTGGGTTGGCCTGGACGCGCTCCGGCCTCGCGCACGCCGCCGGCGTGTCGTCGACGGTGATCGAGGGGCTGAAAGCGCAGGGCGTGTTTGAGACGGTGATGATCCCGCCGCGCCCGGTGGTGGCCGCGCCTGACCCAAGCTATGCCGTTCCCGAACTGATGCCGGACCAGAACGAGGCCGCGTCAATGCTGCGCGCCAATGTCGCGGCCGGCGAGTTCAATGTCGCGTTGCTCGACGGCGTCACCGGTTCGGGCAAGACGGAGGTCTATTTCGAGGCGGTGGCGGCCGCGCTCGAGCAGGGCGGCCAAGTGCTCATCCTGCTGCCGGAAATCGCGCTGACGCATGCCTTCCTCGAACGCTTCCAGCAGCGTTTTGGCGCCAAGCCGGCCGAGTGGCATTCCGACCTGCCGCCGCGAATGCGCGAAAAAGTCTGGCGGCAAGTGGCGGAAGGCGGCGTGCGCGTCGTCGCCGGCGCGCGCTCGGCGCTGTTCCTGCCATTCAAGGAGCTTGGCCTGATCGTCGTCGACGAGGAACACGACCCCGCCTACAAGCAGGAAGACCGCGTCTTCTACAATGCGCGCGACATGGCCGTCGTGCGCGGCCATATAGGCGGCTTCCCCGTGGTCCTGGCGTCGGCGACACCGTCGGTCGAGAGCCGGGTCAATGCCAGCCAAGGCCGCTATGCCAGGGCTGTGCTTTCCGCCCGCTTCGCCGAGGCGGCACTTCCCGACCTCAAGTCGATCGACATGCGGCGCGCGCCACCGGCGCGTGGCGGCTTCCTGTCGCCGGTGCTGATCGACCATATGCGCCGGACGCTGGAGAAGAAGGAGCAGTCGCTCTTGTTCCTCAACCGACGCGGCTACGCGCCGCTGACGCTGTGCCGGGTCTGCGGCCATCGCTTCGGCTGCCCGGTGTGCTCGGCCTGGCTGGTCGAACACCGCTTTCGCGGCCAGTTGGTCTGCCACCATTGCGGTCACAATGAGCGCCGTCCCGAAGCCTGCCCGGAATGCGGCACGCTCGACCACCTGGTCGCTTGCGGTCCGGGGGTCGAGCGCATCGCCGAGGAGGTCGTCACGCATTTCCCGGACGCGCGCACCATCGTGCTGTCGTCGGATATCATGGGGGGTGTACGACGGTTGCGGCTGGAGCTGGAGGCAATCGCCAATGGCGAGGCCGATATCGTCATCGGCACGCAACTGGTCGCCAAGGGCCACAATTTCCCTGATATGACGCTGGTCGGCGTCGTCGATGCCGATCTCGGCCTTGCCAATGGCGATCCGCGCGCCGCCGAGCGCACCTTCCAGTTGCTCAGCCAGGTGACCGGCCGTGCCGGCCGCACCGGCAAGAAGAGCCTGGGCCTGCTGCAGACGTTCCAGCCCGACCATCCGGTGATGCGGGCGATCGTCTCCGGCGACGCCGAATCTTTCTACCAGCGTGAGATTTCTGAGCGCGAACGCGCTGCCTTGCCGCCCTTCGGCCGGCTGGCCGGCGTCATCGTCAGCGCCGTGACGCGGGCGGAGGCGGAAGGCCATGCCCGCGGCCTGCGCCGCGCCGCGCCCGAGGCGTCGGACCTGTTCGTGCTCGGGCCGGCCGAGGCGCCGCTGTCCCTGCTCGGCGGCCGCCATCGCTTCCGCCTGCTGATCCAGGGCGAGCGCCGCGCCGACATGCAAGGTTTTATCAGAGCTATGCTGGCCAATGGACCGAAACAGCGCGGCTCGGTCCGGGTGCAGGTCGACATCGACCCGCAGAGCTTTCTGTAGGGACGCAATTTCAGCTACAGCTGTCTCGGCGAGAGAAACGGAAAGATCACATGAAAACCCTTGGCCTGCTCGGCGGCATGAGCTGGGAATCGACCGCCATCTATTATCGCCTGCTCAACGAGATCGTGCGCGAGCGGCTGGGTGGGCTGCATTCGGCGAAGCTTCTCATGTGGTCGTTCGATTTCGCCGAGATCGCCGAGCGGCAGCATCATGGTGATTGGGACGGCGCCGGCGCGCTGCTGGTCGATGCCGCGCGCAAGCTCGAGGCCGGCGGCGCGGAAGGCTTGCTTCTGTGCACCAACACCATGCACAGACTGGCTGACCAGGTGCAGGCTTCGGTGTCGATCCCGCTCATCCACATTGCCGATGCCACGGCGGTGGCGGTCAAGCGCGCAGGCATGCAGCGCCCGACGCTGCTGGCGACGCGCTTCACCATGGAGCAGGATTTCTACAAGGGCCGGCTCGCCGACAAATACGGCCTGTCGCCTGTCGTGCCCGATGCGGCCGGGCGCGACATGGTGCATCGCGTCATCTATGACGAGTTGTGCCAGGGCATCGTGACCGGAGCCTCGAAGGCCGCTTATATCGAATTGGCCGAACGCCTGCGCCGTGAAGAGGCCGCCGACAGCATCATCATGGGCTGCACGGAGATCACCATGCTCATCGGCCAGGGCGATTTCGACATTCCGGTTTTCGACACGACGCGCATCCATGCCGAGGCGGCGGTGGAATTCGCGCTCGGTTGATGCGGGTCTCCTAAAGTGCCTTGAGCCATCTGGCGCGGCATTTTTCCTCCGCTAGAATGCCCGCGATTTCAAAATAGGCATTTCGAGGGACACGATGGATTTTGCGCTTCCATGGCCGACGAGCCAGGGCGAATGGCTGGCCTGGTCGAGCGCGGTCTTCACAGTGCTGCTCGGCCTTCTGTTTTTCCTGGCGCCGGGCTTGGCGTTCCGCATCCTGCGCCTGCAGGCGAAACCCGAGAAGGCGGCGGCGATCGCCGAGGGGCGAGGCCGCATGTCGGGCTTCTATCTCGGGGTCGGCCTGTGCTGCATCCTGCTCGCGCAGCCGCTGGTCTACATGGCGCTCGGCTTCTCCTGGCTGTTCACTGCCTTCGGCCGGCTGCTGTCGATGATGTCGGATGGCGCCAATACGCCTTTCAATTGGGTTTCCATTGTGGTGGAATTGGCGCTCGCGGCCTTGCCGCTCGCCTTTGCCTTCGGCTTTGTGCCCTGAATCCAAGGGTATTCCGGCGCGCAGGACGCTGATCTTTCGCCGGATGCGACAATAGTGCCTGAAAACCATGCGGAACGACGCATTGCGGTCTTAAAATGCCTGTGCTAGACGGCAATCGACTTTCGGCCGGGGATAGCGGAAGCCGCGCCTCCGTGCTTGGAAAAATGCAGTAAGGTCAAAGATTTAGCCAGAGTTTTTGCTCGCGCCAACAATCTGCGGCCTGTCAGACAAGAGAAAAGACGGTCCGTGGCCCAATCGTCATCGCCAATCTCAGGTGTCGCAGAGCGCTATGCCGGTTCGCTGTTCGAACTGGCATCGCAAGCAAATTCCGTGGCCAAGGTCGAGGCCGACCTCAACGGTTTCGAGGCACTGCTCGCGGGGAGCGCGGACCTCACCCGGCTGATCAACAGCCCGGTGTTCTCCAGCGAAGACCAGGCCAAGGCCATCGCGGCGATCGCCGACAAGGCAGGCATCACCGGCCTGACCGGCAATTTCCTGCGCGTCGTCGCCAAGAATCGCCGCCTGTTCGCGGTGCCCGGCATGATCAAGGCGTTCCGCCAGATCGCGGCCGAAGCCCGTGGCGAGGCTGCGGCCGAAGTGACGTCGGCTCATGAGCTGACCGCGGCCCAGCAGACCGAACTCAAGGCGGCGCTGAAAAGCGTTGCCGGCAAGGACGTGGCCATTTCCGTCACCGTTGACCCGTCGCTGCTCGGCGGGCTGGTGGTCAAGATGGGCTCGCGCCAGATCGATACGTCGCTCAAAACCAAACTCAATTCGCTCAAGCTTGCACTGAAAGAGGTCGGCTGATGGACATCCGCGCCGCGGAAATTTCCGCAATTCTGAAAGACCAGATCAAGAATTTCGGCAAGGAGGCCGAGGTCTCCGAAGTCGGACAGGTGCTGTCCGTCGGTGATGGTATCGCCCGTGTCTACGGCCTCGACAATGTCCAGGCCGGCGAAATGGTCGAATTCCCCGGCGGCATCCGCGGCATGGCGCTCAACCTCGAAGCCGACAATGTCGGCGTCGTCATCTTCGGCGCCGACCGCGACATCAAGGAAGGCGACACCGTCAAGCGCACCGGCGCCATCGTCGACGCGCCTGTCGGCCCCGGCCTGCTCGGCCGCGTCGTCGACGCGCTCGGCAATCCGATCGACGGCAAGGGCCCGATCAAGGCGGTCGAGCGCAAGCGCGTCGACGTCAAAGCACCCGGCATCATCCCGCGCAAGTCGGTGAACGAGCCGATGTCGACCGGCCTCAAGGCCATCGATGCGCTGATCCCGGTCGGCCGCGGCCAGCGCGAGCTGGTCATCGGCGATCGCCAGACCGGCAAGACGGCCATCATCCTCGACACGATGCTCAACCAGAAGTCGGTGCACGACAACGGCCCCGAGAAGGAAAAGCTCTACTGCGTCTACGTCGCCGTCGGCCAGAAGCGCTCGACCGTCGCGCAGTTCGTCAAGGTGCTGGAAGAGCGCGGCGCGCTCGAATATTCGATCATCGTCGCCGCCACCGCTTCCGACCCGGCGCCGATGCAGTTCCTGGCGCCGTTCACGGCCTGCACCATGGGCGAGTATTTCCGCGACAACGGCATGCATGCACTGATCAGCTATGACGATCTGTCGAAGCAGGCCGTCGCCTATCGCCAGATGTCGCTGTTGCTGCGCCGCCCGCCGGGCCGCGAAGCCTATCCGGGCGACGTCTTCTACCTGCACTCGCGCCTGCTCGAGCGCGCCGCAAAGCTCAACGACGATCTGGGTGGCGGCTCGCTGACCGCGCTGCCGGTCATCGAGACGCAGGCCAACGACGTGTCGGCCTACATCCCGACCAACGTGATCTCGATCACCGACGGCCAGATCTTCCTCGAAACCAACCTGTTCTTCCAGGGTATCCGTCCGGCCGTCAACGTCGGCCTGTCGGTGTCGCGCGTCGGTTCCTCGGCGCAGATCAAGGCGATGAAGCAGGTTGCCGGCTCGATCAAGGGCGAGCTCGCGCAGTACCGCGAAATGGCTGCTTTCGCGCAGTTCGGCTCGGATCTCGACGCCGCCACGCAGCGCCTGCTCAACCGCGGCTCGCGCCTGACCGAGCTCCTGAAGCAGCCGCAGTTCTCGCCGCTGAAGACGGAAGAGCAGGTCGCGGTGATCTTCGCCGGCGTCAACGGCTATCTCGACAAGCTGCCGGTCAACCAGGTCGGCAAGTTCGAGCACGGCCTGCTCAGCCACATGCGTTCGGCCGGCAAGGACGTCCTCGACGCCATCCGCAAGGAAAAGGCGCTGTCGGACGATCTGCGCGCCAAGCTGAAGGCCGAGATCGACGCCTTCGCCAAGACCTTCGCCTGAGCGAAGTGCCAGTCCGGATGAGACAAGACGGGATCAGGTTTGAAGCATGCCTTCATTAAAAGACCTTCGTAACCGTATCGCCTCGGTCAAGGCGACGCAGAAGATCACCAAGGCGATGCAGATGGTTGCCGCGGCGAAGCTGCGCCGTGCGCAAGAGGCGGCGGAAGCGGCGCGTCCCTATTCGGAGCGCATGGGTTCCGTGCTGGCCAATATCACCCAGGCGGTCGGTGGCGGGGGCGATGCCCCGGCGCTGATGACCGGAACCGGCAAGGACGACGTGCATCTGCTCGTCGTCTGCACCGCCGAGCGTGGCCTGTGCGGCGGCTTCAATTCGCAGATCGCCCGTCATGCCCGCGACCATATCCGCCGGCTTCTGGCCGACGGCAAGCAGGTCAAGATCATCTGCGTCGGCAAGAAGGGTTTCGACATCCTGCGCCGCGACTATGCCGCGATGATCATCGAACGCGTCGATCTGCGCGAGGTCAAGACGCTCGGCTTCGTCAATGCCGATGCGATCGCCCGCAAGGTCATCCATCTGTTCAACGAGGGCGCCTTCGACGTCTGCACGCTGTTCTACTCGCAGTTCAAGTCGGTGATCAGCCAGGTTCCGACCGCGCAGCAGATCATTCCGGCAGCGTCCGCCTCTTCGGCTCAGCCAGAAACGGCCGATGGCGCCAGCGCCGTATACGAGTATGAGCCGGAGCCGGGCGAAATCCTGTCCGACCTCATCCCGCGCAACATCGCGGTGCAGATATTCCGTGCGCTGCTCGAAAACGCGGCGGGCGAAATGGGCGCCAAGATGAGCGCCATGGACAATGCGACGCGCAACGCCGGCGAGATGATCAACAAGCTGTCGATCACCTACAACCGCCAGCGGCAGGCGCAGATCACCAAGGAACTGATCGAAATCATTTCGGGCGCCGAGGCGCTCTAGGCGCGGTCAGCGGGTCATTGGCCCGCGAACCGGACCGCGTGAGAAACAAAGGACGAAAAGGGTAAAGACGATGGCGAAAGCAGCGACCCCGAAGACGGCAGCCCCCAAGGCAGCAGCTCCCGCGAAGGCGGCCAAGGCTCCGGCAGCGGCAGTAAAGGCGGCTCCGGCCAAGGCGGCAGCAGCGCCGGCCAAGGCCGCCGCTGCCAAGACGCAGGCCGTGGCCACCAAGGCGACCGGCGTTGTCGGCAAGGTCCGCCAGGTCATCGGCGCCGTCGTCGACGTGCAGTTCGGCGAGCATCTGCCGCCGATCCTGAACGCGCTCGAGACCAACAATGTCGGTAATCGCCTGGTGCTCGAAGTTGCGCAGCATCTGGGTGAAAACACCGTGCGCTGCATCGCCATGGACTCCACCGAAGGCTTGGTGCGTGGCCAGGAAGTGCGCGACACCGGCGGCCCGATCGCCGTGCCGGTCGGCCCGGGCATGCTCGGCCGTATCATCAACGTCATCGGCGAGCCGGTCGACGAGGCAGGCCCGGTCGACGCGGTCGAATTGCGCTCGATCCACCAGCCGGCTCCGGCCTATATCGAACAGTCGACGGAAGCGCAGATCCTGATCACCGGCATCAAGGTGCTCGACCTGCTCGCGCCCTACGCCAAGGGCGGCAAGATCGGCCTGTTCGGCGGCGCCGGCGTCGGCAAGACGGTGCTGATCCAGGAACTGATCAACAACATCGCCAAGGCGCATGGTGGTTACTCGGTGTTCGCCGGCGTCGGCGAGCGCACCCGCGAAGGCAACGACCTTTACCACGAGTTCATCGAATCCGGCGTCAACAAGAAGGGCGGCGGCGAAGGTTCGAAGGCGGCGCTGGTGTACGGCCAGATGAACGAGCCGCCGGGCGCGCGCGCCCGCGTCGGCCTGACCGGCCTGACGGTTGCCGAATATTTCCGCGACCAGGGCCAGGACGTGCTGTTCTTCGTCGACAACATCTTCCGCTTTACGCAAGCGGGTTCGGAAGTGTCGGCTCTGCTCGGCCGTATCCCGTCGGCCGTGGGCTATCAGCCGACGCTCGCCACCGACATGGGCGCGCTGCAGGAACGCATTACCACCACCACCAAGGGCTCGATCACCTCGGTGCAGGCGATCTACGTGCCGGCCGACGACTTGACCGACCCGGCGCCGGCGACCTCGTTCGCCCACCTTGACGCGACGACGACGCTGAACCGTTCGATCGCCGAAAAGGGTATCTATCCGGCCGTCGATCCGCTGGACTCGACCTCGCGCATGCTCGACCCGCTGGTCGTTGGCGACGAGCACTATGCCGTTGCCCGCCAGGTGCAGTCGATCCTCCAGCGCTACAAGTCGCTGCAGGACATCATCGCCATCCTGGGCATGGACGAGCTCTCGGAAGAGGACAAGCAGACCGTGGCCCGCGCCCGCAAGATCGAGCGCTTCCTGTCGCAGCCGTTCTTTGTCGCCGAAGTGTTCACCGGCGCGCCGGGCAAACTGGTCGACCTCGCCGATACCATCAAGGGGTTCAAGGGCCTCTGCAACGGCGACTATGACCACCTGCCGGAAGCCGCCTTCTACATGGTCGGCGGCATCGACGAAGCGGTCGAGAAGGCACAGCGCCTCGCGGCTGAAGCGGCTTAATCAAGGGAATAGGGAGTAGTCAGTAGTCAGTAGTGAATAGCAGCTGGGTGATCGGGGCGGTTGTCCTCTCTCCCTACTTCCTACTCACTATTCCCTACTCGCTAAATTGACATGGCTGAAGCTTTCAAGTTCGAACTGGTCTCGCCGGAGCGCCTGCTGGTTTCCGCCGAGGTCGAATCCGTGGTCATTCCGGGCGCCGAAGGCGAGATGACTGTCATGGCCCATCACGCGCCGGTCATGACCACGATCAAGCCGGGCGTCGTCACGGTGAAGAATGCCTCGGGCAGCGAAGAACGCTATGTCGTGTTCGGCGGCTTCGCCGACATCGTCCCGGCCGGCTGCACGCTGCTGGCGGAATCGGCTGTGGCGGTGAAGGATGTCGCCCGCGCCGACCTCGCCCGCCGCATCCAGGAAGCCAGGGAAGACGCGGCCGACGCCAAGGACGATCAGTCGCGCAGCAAGGCGGAACAGTTCCTTAGCCAGCTCACCACGCTGGAAGGCGCAATCCTGCCGGCCTAAAAGTCGGTTCAGATGACTTGATGAAAAGCGGGGCCTTGCCTCGCTTTTTTGTTTGTTGGGGTGTCAGGCGTTTCAGCTACGGCGGCGATATCGTACCGCCGACATCGAGGTCCTGTACCGCCTGTTGACCCGTCCAGCTCCGCCTTACGGTCCTTCGCCGTCTATGCCGAGCGCGGCGAAGGCCAAGGTCGTGCCGTCCCTCCGCAGATGGACAAGATGGATGGCCACGAGTTCGATCAGCGTCTGGCGTTCGGCGTGATCCCCGGCGAAGCCGGCCAGATCGAACACCGCCGTCACGGTTTCGTTCGCCGGCAGCTGCTGGTCCAAAAGCGCCGTCAGCTCCGCATCGAGCGGATCGGTGAAATGGCCCTCCGGCAAGCTCTTTCCGCGCGCCGCGCAGGCGGCGATCCAGGCTGCCACCACCAGCGTGAGGTGGACCAGCTCGGTGCCGGCTTCCAGGCACTCGATGGCCGAGGCAATGATGCGCTGCGGCAGTTTCTGGCTGCCGTCATTGGCGATCTGCGCCGTGCGGTGGGCAAGTGCCGTGTTCGAAAAACGCTCGGCAAGCTCGGCCGTATAGGCCGATGTGTCGAGGCCGGCATCGTCAGGCAATGTCGATTTGGCCTCCTCCCACAGCGCATCGACGAACCGCCGGATCGCCGGATCGGCGAAGGCGCGATCGACCGTGGGGTGGCCGCTGAGCAGGCCAAGATAGGCGATGCCCGAATGCGCGCCGTTGAGCAGCCTCAGCTTCATGTCCTCGAAGGGGGCAACATCGCCGACCATGGTGACGCCGAATTTTTCCCAGGCCGGACGCCCGGCCGGGAAATCGTCCTCGATCACCCATTGGCGGAAAGGTTCGGTCATCACGGGCCAGGCGTCCTCGATGCCAAGTTCGCCTGATATCCGCGCCCGGTCGGCATCGGTCGTGGCCGGCACGATGCGGTCGACCATGCTCGAGGGAAATGCGACCTGACCGGCGATGTGGCCGGCAATTCCAGCACCGCCCGCCGAACCAGGTCTGGCATCGCGCAGTGAGGCGAATTCGACCAGCAGCCTGTGCAAGGTGGCGCCGTTGGCCGGCAGGTTGTCGCAACAAAGCACGGTAAAGGGCGGGGTGCCGGCGGCCAGCCTCCGGGCGAGCGCTTCGGTCAGAAAACCATGCGCGGTCTTCGGCTGTTGCGGATTGGCCAGGTCGTGGACGATGTCGGGATGCGCCGTGTCCAGCCCGCCGCCGGCCGCCCGCAAATAGGCTTTCTCGGTGATGGTCAACGTCACGATGCGGGTGCGGGGATCGGTCAGCACCGCCAGCACCGCGGCCGGGTCCTCCGGCGCCACCAGCAGCGAGCCGATGGAACCGATGACATGCAGCTTCTCGCCGCCGCTGCCTCGAACCGCCAGTGTGTACAGCCCATCCTGCGGCGCCAGCGCGTCGCGGGTGTCGGCGCTGCGCAACGACACGCCTGTTATGCCCCAGCCCGTCTCGCCGGCGGCCAGGCACTCATCGATGTAGGCGGCCTGATGGGCCCGGTGAAAGGCGCCGACGCCGAGATGCACAATGCCCGGCGTAATCGCGCCACGATCGTATCGAGGCGCGGCGACCTTGGCCGGCAATGCCTGCGCCGTGCGGTTGGAAAGGCGAAGGGCTGTCATCGGTTTGCGGCACTCATCTCGTGGGACGGCTGGTCAGGGAATGGCTGCTAATCCGCGGGCGGATCGCAAAACGGCGTAACATCGGCGGCGGTTGCCGACAATGCTCAACATTGCTCAAAAGTCATCATACAACAATCCGATTTTTGTATGTTGACATTATTTCCAGCCGATCCTACCGATAGCGACCCTGGGAGGATGCCGTGGCACTGACGAATGCGGATTTGCTGTTTCCAGCCGAGGCGCGTCCGCTCTCGATCGCCCGCGATCTCTACGCCAGCATCAAGGACCTGCCCATCATCAGCCCGCACGGCCACACCGACCCGCGCTGGTATGCGCTGAACGAGCCGTTCCCCGATCCCGCGCAACTGCTCATCGTACCGGACCACTATATTTTTCGCATGCTGTTCAGCCAGGGCGTGCGGCTGGAGGCTCTCGGCGTGCCGACGCTCGATGGCGCGCCCGTCGAGACCGACGGCAGGGCGATCTGGCGGCTGTTCGCCGAGCACTATCATCTCTTCCGTGGCACGCCGACCCGGCTGTGGTTCGACCATGTGCTTGCGCATCTGTTCAGCATCGCAGAGCCGTTGAGCGCCGCAACCGCCGATCGCCATTACGACACGATCGCGACGGTGCTGCAGTGGGAGAACTACCGCCCCCGCGCCCTGTTCGAGCGCTTCAACATCGAGGTCATCGCAACGACCGAAGGCGCGCTCGACGATCTCAAATGGCACCAGATGATCCGCGACAGCGGCTGGGAGGGCCGCGTCGTCACCGCCTATCGGCCGGATGCCGTCGTCGATCCCGATTTCGAAGGGTTTTCGGTCAATCTCGACCGGCTAGGCGAGGTCACCGGCTGCGACACCGGGACCTGGGCCGGCTATCTCGATGCGCACCGCCAGCGCCGCGCCTTGTTCAAGAGCTTCGGCGCGACCTCGTCGGATCATGGTCATCCCACGGCCGACACCGCCAATCTTTCCGATGCGGCGGCGCAGGAGCTGTTCAACCGGATTCGCGCCGGCTCGCAGGACGAGCGTGAACGAAAGCTGTTTCGCGCCCAGATGCTGACCGAAATGGCCAAGATGAGCCGGGACGACGGACTGGTGATGCAGATCCATCCCGGCTCCTGGCGCAATCATTCGCCTGGAATTTTCCAGAAATTCGGCAGGGACAAGGGCTTCGATATCCCGACCCGCACCGACTATGTGGCGGCGCTGAAGCCGCTGCTCGACTGCGTCGGGCTCGAGCGCGACCTGACCGTCATTCTGTTCACGCTGGATGAGAGCAGTTACCCGCGCGAGCTGGCGCCGCTGGCCGGCGTCTACCCGGCGCTGAAGCTCGGGCCGGCCTGGTGGTTCCACGACAGCCCGGAAGGCATGCGCCGTTTCCGCGAGATGACCACCGAGACCGCCGGCTTCTACAACACCGTCGGCTTCAACGACGACACGCGCGCCTTTCCCTCGATCCCGGCCCGTCACGACGTGGCGCGGCGGGTCGACTGCGCGTTCCTGGCGCGCCTCGTCGCCGAGCACAGGCTGCGCGAGGACGAGGCTCATGAACTCGCGAAGGAGCTTGCCTACACGCTCGCCAAGACGGCGTACCGGCTCTGAACGGCACGCTCCGATTTTTCAAAGGGAGGAAGTCATGTTGCATTTTTCGAAATTGACGGCGGCCACATTCGCCTTCGGTTCGCTGCTGATCGGCATTGCAAATGCCGAGACCGTGCTGCGATCCTCGGATACCCATCCGGACGGCTATCCGACCGTCGAAGCGGTCAAGTACATGGGCGACCTCATCAAGCAGCGCACCGCCGGCCGCTATTCGATCGAGGTCTATCACTCGGCGCAGCTCGGTGAGGAGAAGGACACGATCGAGCAGACCCAGGCCGGGGTCATCGACCTCGACCGTGTCTCGATGGGACCGTTCAACGGTATCGTGCCGGAAACCGCCGTGCCGTCGCTGCCCTACATGTTCCGCTCGGTCGAGCACATGCGCCATGTCATGGACGGGCCGATCGGCGACCAGATACTCAAGGCGTTCGAGGCGCATGACCTCGTCGGCCTCGCCTTCTACGATTCCGGCGCGCGTTCCTTCTACAACACCAAGAAGGACATCACCTCGATGGCGGACATGAAAGGCATGAAGTTCCGCGTCATCCAGTCCGACGTGTTCGTCGACATGGTCAACGCGCTTGGCGCCAATGCCACGCCGATGGCCTATGGCGAGGTCTACTCGGCGCTGCAGACCGGCGTCATCGACGGCGCCGAGAACAACTGGCCGAGCTTCGAATCCGCCAAGCACTACGAAGTGGCCAAGCACTACACCATGGACCAGCACCAGATCGTGCCGGAAGTGCTGGTCATGTCGAAGGCAAGCTGGGAGAAGCTGTCGCCGGAAGACCAGGCGATCGTGCGGCAGGCGGCCAAGGACAGCGTCGTGAAGATGCGCGAGCTCTGGGACGCGCAGGAGAAGAAGTCGCGCGACATCGTCGAGAAGGCCGGCGTCAAGGTCAGCGAGATCGACAAGCAGCCGCTGATCGACGCAATGAAGCCGGTCTACGACAAATATTTGTCGACGCCGGAACTGAAGGATCTGGCGGCGAAGATACAGGCCGAGAAATGAACGGGGCTAACAGGTCAGGCAGCGCGAGGACTCCTGCGCTGCCTTCGGACGCCCCTGCCACGAGAGGCTTCTGGCTCGCTGCCGAGCGCGTTCTCTCCGGGCTTGCCCGGCTGGCGTTGTGGGTCAGCGGCGCCGGCCTGACGCTGATGACGATCATCATCTTCTGGCAGGTCTTCTCGCGCTACATGCTGAACCGTTCGCCGAGCTGGACCGAATCCTTCTCGGTGCTGCTGATGGGCTGGTTCATCTTCCTGGGTGCCGCGGTCGGCGTGCGCGAGCGCACGCATCTGGGCTTCGACGTGCTGCTTTACGTCCTGCCTGCCTCGGCCAAGGCGGTGCTGCGCAGCATTTCCGATCTTGTCGTGCTGGCCTTCGGCGCCGGCATGATCGTCTACGGCGTGCAACTGGCGAGGCTGACCTGGAATACGGTGATGCCTTCGCTCGCCCTGCCGGGCGGCGTCAGCTTCCTGCCGGTCATCCTGGGAGGCGCGTTGGTCTGCCTGTTTTCACTGGAACGGCTGGCCGGGCGTTTTGCCGGCCTGCCCGTCGACGCCGACATCCATGCAACCGGCGAGGAGGTCTGAACCATGGCCTTGATGGTCCTTTTCGGCACCTTCGTGTTCCTGCTGGTCATCGGCACGCCGATCGCGTTCTGTCTGGGCGTCGCCAGCTTCGCGACGATCCTCACGCTAGGCCTTCCGCCGGTCGTGGTGTTCCAGCGGCTCAATTCCGGCGTCAGCGTTTTTTCGCTGATGGCCATACCCTTCTTCATCTTCGCCGGCGACCTCATGGTGCGTGGCGGCATCGCCGCGCGGCTGGTCGCGCTGGCAGGCTCACTGGTCGGCCATTTGCGTGGCGGTCTGGGGCAGGTCAACATCGCGGCGTCGACCATGTTCGGCGGCATTTCCGGCTCGGCGGTGGCGGATGCGTCGGCAGTCGGCGGGCTGATGATCCCGCAGATGAAGGCGCGCGGCTACGGCATCGACTACGCCGTCAACATCACCTCGGTCGGCGCCATCATCGCGCTTTTGATCCCGCCCTCGCACAACATGATCATCTACTCGATTTCGGCCGGCGGCCGTATCTCGATCGCGGATCTGTTCACGGCTGGCGTGTTGCCGGGTCTGCTGCTGGCGCTGTCGCTGATGATAACGGCCTATTGGGTCGCCAGCCGCCGCGGCTACCCGACGGAGCCCTTCGCGGGCTTCGGTCGGGCCTTGCAGCTGCTTGTCGCCGCCATTCCGGGCCTTATCCTGATCGCCATCATCTTCGGCGGCGTCAGGTCCGGCATCTTCACCGCGACCGAGAGCTCCTGCATCGCTATCGTTTACGCCTTCCTGGTCACGCTGATCATCTACCGCTCGATGAGTTGGGGTGACTTCGTCGCGGCGACGACGGCCTCGGTGCGGACCACCGCCATGGTGCTGATGATTATCGGCTGCGCGGCGGCCTTCGGCTGGCTGCTCGCCTATCTCAGAGTGCCGGCGGCGCTAGTCGCCTTTCTGCAGTCGGTATCCGACAACAAGCTGGTCATCCTGCTGTTGATCAACATCGTGCTGCTCATTCTCGGCACCTTCATGGACATGTCGCCGCTGATCATCATCACGACGCCGATCTTCCTGCCGGTGGTCATGGCCTATGGCGTCGATCCTGTGCATTTCGGCGTGATCCTCATCCTCAATCTCGGCATCGGCCTTTGCACGCCACCGGTTGGCGCGGTCCTGTTCGTCAGCTGCGCCATTGGCCGCATTCCGATCTGGACGGCGATGCGCTCGATCTGGCCATTCTATGGCGCCGCCTTCGTGGTGCTGATGCTTGTCACCTACATACCGGAAATCTCATTGTGGCTGCCGAGCCTGTTCCATTAGGAGATCACCAGGTGTCCGATATCGCAAACGACCTCAGGGTCGAGAGAAAACCCAAACTGTCGGAAACCGTCGTGGCGGCGATCCGCAAGCAGTTGCATGCGGGTGAAATCCTGCCCGGCCACAAGCTGCCGACCGAGGGCCAGCTGACCGAGACCTTCGGCGTCAGTCGCACCGTCATCCGCGAGGCGATGGCCAAGCTTGCCGCTGACGGCCTTGTCGAGCCGCGGCAGGGGGCGGGTGTCTTCGTCACCGAGCACATCTCGACCATGTTCGGGGCGCTGGCTGCCGACATGGGGGCCAAGGATTCGATCGCGCTCAACGTGCTCGAGGTGCGGCTGGCGATCGAGATCGAATCGGCCGGGCTCGCCGCCATCCGCCGCAACGCCGCGCAGGAAGCGGCGATCCAGGAAGCCTTCTTCGAGTTCGAGCGGCTGCTACTCGACGGCCAGCCGACCGGACCCGCCGATCTCGCCTTCCATCGCGCCATCGCCAGCGCCACCAACAATCCGTTCTATGTCGAGATGCTCGACGTGCTCGGCCGGCGCGCCATTCCGTGCGACGTGACCTCGCCCTGGTCGACCGAGCTGGTGCAGTCCGACAGCTACCAGCGCGGGCTGCAGCGAGAGCATCTGGTGATCCTGAACGCGATCACGGCGGGCGATGCCGAGGCCGCGCGCGAGGCGATGCGTGCCCATCTCGGCGCCAGCCAGCAGCGCTACCGCGAACGCCTGCAGGCGCGGCAGGCCTATTACGCCAGTTCGACCAGGGCCGCCGCCGGCGAATGATCCACCGGAAGTCAGGACAGAGATGAGCCAGAACCACACAGACTACAAATCGCGCTTCGCCATCGATCCGGCGGCCGCCGCCGCCATGGGAACGGACGAACTGCGCCATAATTTCCATATCGACGATCTCTTCCAGCTTGGCCGGATCAGCCTGACCTACACCCACTACGACCGGATGATCGTCGGCGGTGCCGTGCCGGTGGCGACGGCATTGCCGTTGGAAGCGATCAAGCCGACCGGCACCAAAGGTTTTCTCGATCGGCGCGAATTGATCGCCGTCAATATCGGCGGCGCCGGCTCGATCGAAGCCGGCGGCCAGTCCTTCGACCTGCGGGCGCGCGACATGCTCTATCTCGGCATGGGCTCCAGCGATGTGGCATTCGCTTCGGCAGATAAAGACGACCCCGCCAAGTTCTATCTGCTCAGCGCCCCGGCGCATCAGGCTCATCCCAGCCGGCTGATCCGCCTCGATGACGCCAAGCGCCTCGATCTCGGCAGCAAGGAGGCCTGCAACGAGCGCTCGATCTTCCAGTTCATCCACGCCGGGGGAACAAAGACCTGCCAGCTCGTCGTCGGCATGACGCAGCTGGCGCCGGGCTCTATCTGGAACACCATGCCGTGCCATGTGCATGACCGCCGCATGGAGGCCTATCTTTATTTCGACCTGCCCGAGGCGGCGCGCGTTTTCCATTTCATGGGCGAGCCGGACGAGACGCGCCATATCGTCATGCGCAACGAAGAGGTGGTGCTGTCGCCGGGCTGGTCGATCCATTCGGGCGCCGGCACGTCCAACTACGCCTTCATCTGGGCGATGGCGGGCGACAATGTCGACTACACCGATGTCGATGCCGTGGCCATGGACGCGCTGCGGTGAGCGACCTCACTGCCTTCAGCCTGGCCGGCAAACGCATCCTGGTCACCGGCGCCAACACCGGGATCGGCCAAGGCATCGCGGTCTCCATCGCGCGCGCCGGCGGCGCGGTGATCGGCGTCGGCCGCTCGTCGATGGCCGATACGGCGAGCAAGGTCGCGGCTCTGGGCGGCGAATTCAAGGCGGTCGCCGCCGACCTTGCCAACACCGGAGCGGCCGGACCGATGCTCGATCGTGTCTGGGACGAAAGCGGGCCGCTCGACGGGCTGGTCAACAATGCCGGCATCATCCGGCGCGCCGATGCCGTCGACCTGACGGAGACCGATTGGGACGATGTCATCGATGTCAATTTGAAGATGGTCTTCCTGCTCAGCCAGTCCTTTGCCCGGCGCGTCCTGGCAGACGGGCGCCAGGGCAAGATCGTCAACATCGCCTCGGTGCTGAGTTTCCAGGGCGGCATCCGCGTCGCGTCCTACACGGCGTCAAAGCATGGCGTGCTCGGCATCACCCGTCTGCTCGCCTGCGAGTGGGCGGCGAAAGGCATCAACGTCAACGGCATAGCGCCGGGCTATATCGAGACCAACAACACGCAGGCGCTGCGTGCCGATCCCGACCGCAGTGCCGCCATCCTCGGGCGCATTCCCGCCGGGCGCTGGGGCGAGCCGGGAGACATTGGCGATGCCGCCGTCTTCCTGCTGGCACCGGCCTCGAACTACATGCATGGCGCGGTGGTGCCGGTGGACGGCGGCTGGCTGGCGCGGTGAGGAGATGACGATGACCGATCCGAAAATCTTCGCGCAAGCCGGCGAGGGTGCCTGGACGCCGACCCTGGACGGGAATCGCCGTCGCGTGCTGCTGTCCACCGACGAATTGATGATGGTCGAATTCGGCTTCGACAAGGGTGGCGTCGGCGCGCTGCATTCGCACCCCCACGTCCAGGCAAGCTATGTCGCCGAAGGCCGTTTCGAGGTGACCATCGACGGACGGACCGCAATCCTCGAGACCGGCGGCAGCTTCATCGTGCCGTCCGGCCTGGTGCACGGCGTCAGGGCGCTGGAGGCGGGACGGCTGGTCGACAGTTTCACGCCACACCGCGCCGATTTTCTCGCCTGACCGGGCCGGCGAGATTTCCCGGCCAATGAAAAAACCCGCACTTCCAAGGAAGCGCGGGTTTGTTGCCTGGGCGCCAATGGCGCCGCGGTACTCAAAACATCACCGCAGAACCGGAAACCTGCCGGATCATGGTGAATATAAACTTAATGCGTGTCAGGTGATGCGCCTGAGCAGGCCGAAAAGCCGTTCGAACGTCCTGCCATAGGGCGGGCGCAGAAGGGCTCCCGCGCTCAAGCGCGACTGCTGGAAGACCGGCTTCTCCTTGCTGAAGGTGCGGAAGCCCCACTCGCCGTGATAGGCACCCATGCCGCTGGCGCCGACACCGCCGAAGGGCTGGTTCTCCTGCACCAGATGCAGCATGCAGTCGTTGATCGTGACGCCGCCGGCGACGGTCTCGCGCAGGATTCGCCGGCGGTTGCCGCTGTCGCGCCCGAACCAGTAGAGCGCCAGCGGCCGGTCGGCCCGGTTCACATAGTCGATGGCGTCGTCGACCGTGGCGTATTCGACGATCGGCAGCACCGGGCCGAAAATCTCCTCGCGCATCAGCCGCAGGTCCGGCCCGGCGTTGCTGACCAGGGTCGGCAAAAGCTTCCGGCCCGTATTGCCGAGATCTTCGCCGGCCGGGTTGATCTCGGTGATATCGGCGCCGGCCTCGCGGGCTTCCGTGATCATGGCGCGCAGGCGCTGGTAATGCCGGTCGCTGATGATGGCGGTATAGTCGGGGTTGTCGCGCAGCGAGGGATAGAGCCGCGCCACCGCGATTGCGAGCTTGGCAGCGACCGTGGCTGCCTGTCCCTTGGGCACCAGCAGATAATCCGGCGCGATGCAGGTCTGCCCGGCATTCAGCAGCTTGCCATAGGCGACGCTGGCTGTTGCCGCGTCGAGATCGCAGGAAGGGTCGAGGATCGCCGGCGACTTGCCGCCGAGTTCGAGCGTGACCGGGGTCAGGTTGGCGGCGGCGGCGATGGCGACCTGGCGTCCGACCGCGGTCGAGCCGGTGAACAGCAGGTGGTCGAAGGGCATCGAGACGAAGGCCTTGCCCATCTCGGCATCGCCGGTGATGACGCTGAGTTCATCCGGGGCGAAGTGCTCGCCGGCCAGTCTGGCCAGCAGTTCGGAGAAAGCAGGCGTCAATTCGGAAGGCTTTACCAGGACGCGGTTGCCGGCGGCGAGGGCCGCCGTGACCGGCGCCACGGCGAGCTGAAAGGGGTAGTTCCAGGGCGATACGACGCCGACCACCCCAAGTGGCTGCGGCAGAAGGCGGTTTTTGCCCGGCAAGAAGGGCAAGGTGGTGGCGACACGACGCTCCCGCATCCAGCCGCCGACATGCGCAAGGGCATGGCGAATGCCGGCGCGCACGACGAACAGTTCCGCAAGACGGGTCTCATGCGCCGAGCGGCCGCCGAAGTCAGCGTCGATCGTGGCGCAGATTTCGCTCTCATGCCGCTCGGTCAGCGCCAGCAGGCGTTTGAGACGGTCTTTCCTCGGGCCAAGGTCCGCAAAGGGTTGCTTCTCGAAAGCGGCGCGCTGTAGCCGGAACCGCTCGTCGAGAGCATCCTGTCTTACCTGCAGCATCGTGCCCTCCCGGCCTGATTGGCCAAGTTTACATCGCAGAGCGAAGGAATCCAGCGGGAGCGATGGTGTCGTTGGGGAAGGAGGCGCGACGATGCCCCGATGCCATAAGCGGCGTTAGCGATTTTGCAGAAGGTGGTGCGGCAGGCCTTGTGCAATCCTTGGTTGCATGCTGCAATGCTGGACGGGCAAGAGTTCGACACCAAGGGGGTTCGAATGAGCGGAAAACACCACATGCTGGCAGTGGCCGGCATTTTCTTAGTAACCGGCGCGATCGGCATCCTGTCCGCGATCGTCCTGCTGGCCTTTGGACATTCGCCGAATATTGTGGGTTCCGCCTCAAGCGTGGCCTACGTCATCGGTGGCTACTACTTCCTGAAAGGGTCAAGGCCGGCGAAGATTTTCCTGACGGTCATGGCGGCTCTCGCCACGCTGCTGGAAGCCGTCATCGGCATCCTCATGCTGAGCGATGGCCAATTGCCGATAGGCCTGTTTATCATGCTGCTGGCGGTCCTTACCGGCTATTGCTTCCATGCGCTGCAACTGTCGAAGGCTCTCAAGGCCGAATTCGATCGCCGGTCCGAGACATATCGGTTGGAGAAGGGCAAGGCCGCCCAGCGCTATTATGACGAATTGGAGCAAGGCGGCAGCGGCGAGTGATGCCTGGGAGGGAGCTATATCTCTGTATCACCTTAGTCTGACCTGTCAGGCGGTCGTGCGCGGCACTGGTGCAGATCGGCGATATCGACCGTTGTGATCGGATGAAGGCTGCGCTACTCCAGGCCCTCACCCGGAGGTCGCTTTGACCGGTTTGCCTATCCTCTCCAATCCACGAAAAGCCGTTCCCAGTCCGGCGGCCGCCTGATGCAGGTAATGGCAGCGAGCATCCGCGCCGAGGATCCCAAGCGGCGCGTGCTGAAGGACGTGTTCGGCTTCGACGATTTCCGCCCCGGCCAGGCCGACGTGATGGACGCGCTGCTCGGCGGGCGCCATGTGCTGGCTGTCATGCCCACGGGGGCCGGAAAATCGCTCTGCTACCAGGTTCCGGCGCTGGTGCTGGGCGGGCTCACCCTCGTCGTCTCGCCGCTGGTGGCGCTGATGCAGGATCAGGTGGCGGCGCTGCGGCTTGCCGGGGTAGCGGCCGATACGATCAATTCCTCGCTCGATCGCGAGGCCAATGTCGCGGCCTGGCGTCGCGTCGCTTCGGGCCAGACGCGGCTGCTCTATCTGGCGCCGGAGCGGCTGATGACCGAGCGCATGCTCGAGGCGCTCTCCAGGCTCGACGTCAGCCTGATCGCCATAGACGAGGCGCACTGCATCTCGCAATGGGGGCCGGCATTCCGGCCCGAATATGAAGATCTGTCTCGGTTGCGCGGCATCTTTGCCAATGTGCCGATCATCGCGGTGACGGCGACGGCCGACGAGAGCACGCGCACCGACATCGCCGCCCGGCTGTTCGCCGAGCGGGTCGAGACGCTGGTGCTGGGTTTCGACCGGCCCAACATCAAGCTGGCCATCGAGGCCAAGCAGGACAGCAAGCGGCAATTGCTGCGGTTCATCGAGCGCCATGCGGGCAAGAGCGGCATCATCTATTGCCTGTCGCGCAAGAAGACCGAGGAGATGGCGGCCTTCCTCGAGAAGAACGGCGTGAGAGCGCTTGCCTATCACGCCGGCATGAGCAAGGAGGCGCGCGAGGCGAATCAAAACGCCTTCATGACCTTGTCTGGCGTCGTCATGGTGGCGACCATCGCCTTCGGCATGGGCATCGACAAGCCCGATGTCGCCTATGTCTTCCACACCGATATGCCGGGCAGCCTGGAGGCCTATTATCAGGAAATCGGTCGTGCCGGCCGCGACGGACGCGAGGCCGAGGCGCACATGCTCTACGGTCTTGGCGACATCCGCATGCGGCGGCTGTTCATCGATGACGAGGACGCCTCGCCCGAGCACAAGAGACGGTCGCATCGCCGGCTCGACACGCTGATCGGTTATTGCGAAACGGCGCAATGCCGCCGCCAGGTGCTGCTCGGCTATTTCGGCGAAGAGGCTCAAGCCTGCGGCAATTGCGACAACTGCCTCGATCAGGCGCCGCGCGCCGACGGCAGTGCCGAGGCGCGGAAAATCCTCGCGGCGGTCGCGCAGAGCGGCGAGCGCTTCGGCGCGGCCCATGTCATCGACATCCTGCTTGGCCATGAGACCGAGAAGGTGCTGGCGCGGGGCCATCAATCGCTGAGCAGTTTTGGCACCGGCGCCGCGCACAGGAAGACTGTGTGGCTGTCACTGATCCGGCAATTGGTCGCCGGCGGGTTCCTGATGCCGGATCCCGAGGGCCATGGCGGTCTCGCCATCTCCGAAAGCGGCCGCGCGCTCGGCCGCGGCGAGGTTGAATTCCGGTATCGCGTCGAGAACCGCGACCCTCTCACGCGCGGCAGGAAGCGTTCCGGCGAAGGCTCCGCCGCCGACGCCGAGGGCGTGGATGCCTCGCTGCTGGCGGCGCTCAAGGCGCTGCGGCTGCGGCTCGCCAAGGAGCGCCAGGTGCCGGCCTATGTGGTGTTTTCCGACCGCACGCTGATCGACATGGCCGCCCGCCGCCCGCGCGACCTCGACGCCTTCGCCGAGGTGAATGGCGTGGGCGGGGCGAAGCTCAACGAGTTTGGGGCGGTTTTTCTGGCCGCGATCGCGGCGCATCGGCCCGACGGGGCAGGCTGAGGATCAGGCTTGGCGATGGGACTGCCTTCAGCTGCTGTTAGGCTACCCCGCCTCCGCCGAAACGACGGCCACCGCCATACTTCCGACGGTGTACCGATTGTTTGCGGATCGAACTTACCCACCCGCTCTCTTCTCCCAGACGACGACATGCGTCTTCGGCAGACGGGATCTGAGGCGTTTCTATGGGATTGTCATTTGAGGACGATGTAGAGCGGGATGAGGATTGCCAAGGCGGCGACGCCAATAGGTTAGTGATCATGCGCCGCCGCAGCGACGTGTCGGAATCTACGCAAAACCCGCCCCTCATTATTGCGCCAACTCAGCATCGCGTAATCAAGGCGCGAGCGCAGGTATCGGCTAAATTGGATGCTCAGGTTAGTCCGGCAGAGGATTATGAAGGCGCGAACGGCTACGTGGCCTCGTCCACCAGAGCAGCGCCGGCCCGATAGCGATGCAGCGGCTCGGCGTCCTTGCAAGAGTTGCCTGATGGCGCCGAGCCTAACCGGCGAGAGACTGGTAGGGGGCACGGCATCCCGCTGGCCAGGATGATCATGCGCCTTCCTCCAATAGAAGCGAAGTTATCCGAATGAATGAAATAGGAGGTATCCTTAGCGCGACCACGTCAGCGCCTCGCCAGCATGATCAACGCGGCTGAAACGATCGCCATCACGATCATGAACAGCGCACCGACCTCAGCCAATTTATACATCAGGGGGTCAGTGGGGAGCGGGTCGTTCGCCATGCGAGCGATCAACCGTCGGGCACGTTCGTCCTCTTGGCGAGTTTCAGATTTCGCCTTGCACGCATCAAGCAACTCTTGGGCGTAGAGTTGTCTGGAGTCTTCCGAAGCGACCTGCGAATTGGTGTCCAACCAAACTTTGAACAAGTCGGGCTTGATGCGCATGGTAGCGTAGCTTAGCCCCTCCAAGCTCTCCATATGCGTCGCATCGAAATTCGCGTGCCACTCTTCCCAAGTCGGGGGCATATCATCGGCACCAGGAAGTTGCCGGATAAGTGGGTAATCTTCTGGGGTGTAGACCGGCAATACCCGCACCACTTTCTAACCCGCCAAGGCGCGCACGATGGCGAAGCCCACGCCGATCGCAAGGCCCGCGGCGAGGCTTTCGGCAATGCGGATGACAAAGGCGCCGTAGCGCTCGCGCAAACACGCTGGCGGGGCTCTCAGGACAGCAGGAATGTCGAAAGTGCGTTCCATGCCGAGCAACATAGATCGAAACCGGGAATCTATGAATCCCCTCGATATGGCGTCATCGAACCCGGACGGGGGCGGTCAAGACGGTTTTAGCAGTGATCTCGCGGACCACAACTGGTTAATCAAAATCCGGTTAAGCGAAGTAATATCATTATGCAAGCGAAACGAATTAGCCCGGCGGCCTCGGCTTCCGGACTTTTTGTGGGCATGCGACGGTTGTTATTGATGTTGTGGCGGAGAGGGAGGGATTCGGTTTCACGCCTATCCTGCTGAAAATGCTAATCTTTTCGCGCTTTTTGTTACGCAGTTTGTTACACTGCTACAACTGCGATTTACAATCGCTCTTTTGAGCTCGCCTGCCCAATCCATCTTATCTGTCGAAACCGACGCAATGGCGCGGCGGTGGATTGGGTCACTCTGTCATAGTATCCGCGCTTCATTAAGTTGACGATGCCGTTTAGACTCGGAGCTGATCCTTTCCGGTCGATCACCAGGATTTGGCGCGCGACCCGGCACCGGCGGTTCGTCTTTGTACGTTTGTGTCATCCAGGCCGGATCAACTCGGCCATCAGGCTTCTCACGACTTATGCATGCGTTTCCCACTTTTATTAGCATTCGGTGCGAACCCGCACCCTGCACCAAACCTGCGACGCCTAAGCTATCGTCCTCGACTTGAGCGTTCCCTGCTTCTCGTGGAAGACGCTAAATTCGCTCGTGCGTTATTGCCGGCCAGCAAAGGCTGCGGGTCGGCGGTGAGGGTGTCGAGGAGCGGCGGCCGTTCCCTTTCACTCAATAGTGCCGCCGGCGCCTGGATGGTTTCCACGACGCCGCCCCCGCAATCGTAGCCGTTGTGATGATCATCGTGCATGCGCTGAGCTGTTGGGGACATGCTGATGGCGGTGCCGGAAGCACCGGAGACATGTGATATCTCGGCAGCGGGCAGAGCGGCTTCTCTGTCGC
>NZ_RZSJ01000179.1:0-10337 GCF_003998025.1 Mesorhizobium sp. M8A.F.Ca.ET.021.01.1.1 | reverse complement strand
TGCTGGTGGTCCCCTCGCCGGTCGGCGACGTCGGCTGGGGCCGTGCGCTGGCCGACGGGCTCGAGCCGGTCAAGGCCGCCTATGGCGACAAGGTGAAGGTCACCATCCTCGAAAACATTCAGGAAGGCCCCGACGCCGACCGCATCATGAACAAGGCGGTCGCGGACGGGAACAAGGTCCTCATCGCCGGCTCCTTCGGCTATCAGAACGGCGCCCTGCAGATCGCGCGCCGCAATCCCGATGTCACCGTGCTGCACGCGTCCGGTTTCGAGGTGGCGCCAAACTTCTCACCCTTCGCGGCACAATATTCCCAGGGCACCTATCTGATGGGCATGGCGGCGGCCTCGCTTTCGAAGACGGGCAAGCTCGGCTCGGTGTCGGCCTTCGCCATCCCCGAGCTGATAACCTCCATCAACGCGTTCACGCTGGGTGCGCAGGCTGTGAAGCCCGATGTCGAGGTTTCCGTCGTATGGGTGAATTCCTGGTTCGACCCGGCCAAGGAGCAGGAAGCCGCCAAGGCGCTGCTGGCGCAGAAATGCGACGTCATCTTCTCCAACGCGCAGGACACGCCTTCCGTCGTCGCGGCTTGCGAAGAGGCAGGCATCCCCGCCTTCAACCTCAACTCGTCAATGAAGAAATACGCGCCCAAGACCTATCTCGGCTGCGTGGCGACCGATTGGTCGCCCTTCTTCAAAGCCTCGGTCGACGCCCACTTTGCTGGTACCTTCAAGGGCGCCAGCGCCTTCCTTGGGGTCGGCGACAAGGTCGTCGAGGTCGTCGACTGGAACCCGGGCATCCCGGCAGACATCATGACCAAGATCAAGGAAGTCGAAGCCAAGATCGCCGACGGCAGCTTCTCGCCCTTTGCCGGTCCGATCGCCAAGGCCGACGGCAGCGAAGGCGTCCCCGCCGGCAAGACTATGACCGTGGCCGAGATCGTCGCCATGGACTGGCACGTCAAGGGTGTCACCACGCCGCTGCCCAAGTAACCATGACCGCCCCGCTCCTGTCGCTGCGCGGCATCTCCAAGAGCTACGGCCAGATCCATGCCAATCGGGACATCGATCTGGACGTGGCTCCGCGCTCTATCCACGCGATCCTCGGAGAGAACGGTGCGGGCAAATCGACGCTGATGAAGCTCATATACGGCGTCGAGCAGCCGGACGCCGGAACAGCGACCTGGAAAGGAGACCCCCTGGCGCTCGCGTCCCCGGCGGATGCGAGGCGCAAGGGGATCGGCATGGTCTTCCAGCATTTCTCGTTGTTCGAGACGCTGACGGTGGTGGAGAACGTCCGGCTGGTCGTGCCCGGGAGGAAATCGGACCTTGCGCAAGGCATCTGCAAGCTCGGCCGCGACTTCGGCCTGGAAGTCGATCCGCTCGCCCATGTGCACGCGCTCTCGGTTGGAGAGCGGCAGCGGGTGGAAATCATCCGCTGCCTGATGACCGAACCGCAGCTCCTGATCCTCGACGAACCGACCTCCGTCCTACCGCCGCAATCGGTGGAGAAGCTTTTCGAGACATTGCGGCGGCTGCGCGACGGCGGCGTGTCCATCCTTTTCATCTCGCACAAGCTGGAGGAAATCCGTGCGGTCTGCGACCGCGCGACCATCCTGCGCGGCGGTCACATCACCGGCAATGTGGATCCCCGCGACCACGACGCGCACGACCTCGCCCGCATGATGATCGGCCGCGACATGCCGCAGCCCATGCCGGCAGTCGCACATTCCGGCGGGGAAAAGCGCCTTGAAATCGTCGGCCTCGACCATCGACCCGACGATCCCTTCGCCGCGGCGCTTTCCGATGTCAGCCTGACGGTCCGGGCGGGCGAGATCCTCGGCATCGCCGGCATCTCGGGTAACGGGCAGAGCGAACTCGCCGCGCTGATCTCGGGCGAGACGATGCTGCCGCGCGAACAGTCACAGCGTATCTTCATCATGGGAAAGGATGTCGGCGCGCTCGATGCGGCTGCCCGCCGGCGGCTGGGCTTCGCCTTCGTTCCGGAGGAACGGCTGGGCCGTGGCGCGGTGCCCGAAATGTCGCTCGTCCTCAACAGCCTGCTGACCGCACATCCCTCCGGCCTCTTGAAACGCGGCCTCGTCGACACGGCCCGTGCGAAGGCCTTCACAGAAGACTGCGTGCGGCAGTACGACGTGCGTACACCGGGTCCCGAGGCCGAGGCGGGGGCGCTTTCGGGAGGCAATCTGCAGAAGTTCATCGTGGGCCGCGAGATTATGCTGTCCCCTAAATTGCTGTTTGTGGCGCAGCCCACCTGGGGAGTGGACGTCGGCGCGGCATCCGCCATCCGCCAGCGCCTTGTCGCCCTGCGCAACGAAGGCATGGCCATTCTGGTCATCTCGGAGGAACTGGAGGAACTGTTCGAGCTTTGCGATGCGATCCAGGTGATCCATCAGGGTCGGCTGAGCGCGCCGCTAGTGACGCGCGACACCAGGCCCGAGGAGATCGGCCGTTACATGATCGGCGCGCATTCGACGGCCGAAAAGATCCCCGCATGAGCGCTTCGTTCCGACCCTCCCTTCCCGTGCTGATTCGACGTGAACACGCCTCGCCAGCAATCAAGCTGGCCGCACCGGCCGCGGCACTCGGCGCGGCGACGCTGCTCAATCTCGGGCTCTACCTCCTGATGGGCCGCGATCCGGTCGCCGTTTTCCAAGCGATGCTTCTTGAGCCCTTCCTGTCCTGGGCCTCGTTTTCGGAAGTCCTGCTCAAGATGGGGCCGCTGTTGCTGATTGCGCAGGGGCTTGCCATCGGCTTTCGCGCAAAGATCTTCAACATCGGCGCCGAGGGCCAGTTCATCCTCGGCGCGATCTTCGCGTCGGCCATTCCCATTTGGCTCCCGCAGGCAACAGGTCAGTGGATCTGGCCCGCCATGCTCGTCCTCGGCGCGCTGGGCGGCGCGCTTTGGGCCTCGCTCACGGCGTTCTGGCGCGTGCGGCTCAACGCAAACGAGATTCTCGTGTCGCTCATGCTGGCGCTCGTTGCGGCGCAACTTCTCAACTATCTGCTTCTTGGCCCCTGGAAGGACCCGGCCGGCTTCAACTTCCCGCAGTCGGTGATGTTCCAGTACGACGCGATGGTACCGATCCTGATCCCCGGCACCCGCGTCAACGTCTCGCTGCTTATCGCCTTCGCGTTCTCCCTCGCGGCCTGGGTCTTCATACAAAGGAGTTTCGCTGGCTACAAGCTGCAGGTCGGCGGCCTTGCGCCGCGCGCGGCCGGATACGCCGGCTTCAACGAAGGACGCGCGATCTGGCTTTCGCTCCTCATCGGTGGCTTAGCGGCTGGCCTCGCCGGGGCTGCCGAGGTGGCCGGGCCGCTCGGCCAGTTGCAGCGCTCCATCTCGACCGGCTACGGCTACGCCGCCATCATCGTGGCCTATCTCGGTGGCCTTCACCCGATAGGCATCGTTTTTTCCGCGCTGCTCATGGCGGCCCTCTATATCGGCGGCGACAACGCCATGGTCTCGGCAAATCTGCCGATCGCCGCTGTCCGGGTCTTCCAGGGCAGCCTGCTGCTCGCCTATCTCGTCGCCATCGCCTTCGTCCGCTACCGGCTCGAATGGCGCCATGCCGCTCACGGAAGCACTCCATGAATGCCCTCGAGTTCATCGTCGCCGGAATGCTGGCGGCGGCCACGCCGTTCCTTTTGGCCGCGCTGGGCGAAATGGTGGCCGAGCGGGCCGGCGTCCTCAATCTCGGCGTGGAGGGAATGATGGCCATGGGAGCGGTCGTCGCCTTCATCATCGTCTATCATGGCGGCGGTCACCTCCTGGGTTTCCTCGCCGCGGGCCTCGCCAGCGCGGCTCTTTCCCTTGTCTTTGCCATCATCGCGCTGGGGTTCCGCGCCAACCAGGTCGCGGTGGGACTCGCTATAGGCATACTCGGCCAGGGCCTCTCGGCATTGTTCGGCAAGAGCTATGAGAGCCTTACGGTCAAGGGCCTGCCGAAGCTTTCATTGCCCTGGCTTTCAGATATCCCGGTCATCGGCGGCCTCTTCGCTCAGGACGTCATCGTGTGGCTCTCGCTGGCCGTGACCGTCGCCATCTGGGCGATATTCGCCTACACCAAGACCGGCCTTGTCGTGCGCGCCGTCGGCGAGAATCCCAAGGCGGCCCATGCGCTGGGCTATCCGGTGATCGCCGTGCGCTTCGCCGCTGTCGCTTTCGGCGGCGCGTTTGCGGGTTTCGCCGGTGCCTACGCGGCCGTGGTCTACACGCCGCTCTGGGCCGACGGCATGATCGCCGGGCGCGGCTGGATCGCAATCGCGCTCGTGGTCTTCGGCACTTGGCTCACCAGCCGTATCTTCCTCGGCGCCTGCCTCTTCGGCGCCGTCTCCCTCGCAAGCCTCGCGGCCCAGGCGACCGGGCTCGACATTTCCTCGCAACTTCTGTCGAGCCTGCCTTATCTCGTGACAATCGTCGTGCTGGGCGTCATTTCCTCGAACCGGCGCCTGCTCAAGCTCAACGGCGTGGCTTCGCTGGGAGAGCCTTTCGAACACTGAGCAATTCCAATGCCGCTTGTGAGCAGGCCTCAGGGGCCAACATACTCGAAAGTGGATGAGCCTCAGAAGCTCAGGTCATTTGCCTGATAAGGTGGCGGCGAATGGCGTTGCTGCTCTTGGGCCACTTGGCTGCTCACCGACGGCAAAAACTGCGCTTGCCACGCTGACGATTGCGACATGGTCCTTTGCGGCCGCCCCCGCAGCGGCACTGTCGCCACGCAGGATCGCGGTGACTATGGCGTCATGCTCCTGCCAGGATTTGGCAAGGCGTCCGGCCAACCTGAACTGGGCACGCCGGAAAGGGGCAAGACGGCTGCGCGTCGTCGCTGTCAGCTCATAGATGTGCGTGCTGTGAGCGCCGCGATAGAGCCGGCTGTGGAACTCGGTGTTGAAATATTCATAGTCTTCCTCGGCGCCCAGCCGCACCAGCCGTGCCGAGGCCTCGTGCTCGGCCTCGAGCGCGCGGCGCTCGCTGACGGTCATGCGCTCGGCGCAGAAGCGCGCGCATATGCCTTCAAGTTCGGCCATGCTTTCGAACATCGAGGTGAGATATTCCTGGGTGACGACGGCGACGATGGCGCCTCTGTTCGGTCGCCTTTCAACCAGACCCATGGCGCTTAGCTGTCCGAGCGCCTCGCGCACAGGGGTGCGCGACACCTCGAAGCGGGCGGCAAGCGAGGTTTCGTCGAGCTTTTCACCAGGGCGCAGTACGCCGGTGACGATGCGGTCGCCGATGGCCCTCACCATCTGATCAACGGTCGTTCCCAATCGGACCAAGCTGCGCTTTCCCGACACGCCTCCTCCAAGCCTCCGTTTTCATTTCCAGACCATGAACCGGCCGAACGAAAGTCCGCTTCCGACTCAGTCGTACCCTGTATGCCTATGTTTTAATCTTCCTGTCAAATTGTCTGATTTCAAGGCAAAAAGTGCATGCAGTTGCCTTTCGATTGTGCAATGCCAAAAGATATTATTACTGATTTTATTGGGTAAATTTTAATTTCTGGATTGGCATAGCAATTGCATGCACTTTCTTGAGAAGGCGTTAACCGACCCGGAAAAGGTCCTACAGGGGAGCATAAGAAATGACCGACCGATTCTTGCTTAGCCGCCGCCAGCTGCTCAAGACCTCCGCCGCCGGAGCGGCACTCGGGCTTGCGTCCGCGGCCTTTCCCGTCAGCAGGGCCTTTGCCGCCAGCGCCACCGTCGGCTTCATCTATGTCGGGCCGAAGGATGACTATGGTTACAACCAGGCGCATGCCGAAGGTGCGGCGACGCTGAAGGCCATCGAGGGCATTACCGTCGTGGAGGAGGAGAACGTACCGGAGACGGTCGACGTCCAGAAGACGATGGAATCGATGATCAATCTCGACGGCGCCTCGCTGATCTTCCCGACCTCTTTCGGCTACTTCGACCCCCACATGCTGGCCATGTGCGCGAAATTCCCCAACGTGCAGTTCCGCCATTGCGGCGGCATGTGGGACAAGGCGAAGCACCCGATGAATGCCGGCTCCTATTTCGGCTATATCGGCATGGGCCAGTATCTCAACGGCGTTGTCGCCGGCCACACCTCAAAGACCAAGAAGCTCGGCTTCGTCGCGGCCAAGCCCATTCCGCAGGTGCTGCTCAACATCAACTCCTTCCTGCTCGGCGCGCGCTCGGTCGATCCGACCATCACTTGCCAGGTCATCTTCACCGGCGAGTGGTCTCTGGCGGTCAAGGAGGCGGAAGCCACCAACGCGCTGGTCGACCAGGGCGCCGATGTCATCACTTGCCATGTCGACAGCCCGAAAGTGGTGGTCGAAACCGCCGCCGGGCGCGGCGCTTTCGTCTGCGGCTACCATGCCAACCAGAGCCCGCTGGCGCCCGAAAAGTATCTCACCGGCGCCGAGTGGAACTGGGCCAAGGTCTACAAGATGTTCGTCGACGATCTCGTCGCCGGCACGCCGCTGCCCAACTTCACGCGTGGCGGCCTTGCCGACGGCTTCGTCAAGATGAGCCCGCTAGGGCCCGCCGTCGGCGAAGCAGGCCGCAAGCAGTTCGACGCCACCCTGGCTGAAATGATGAAGGGCGGCTTCGCCGTCATCAAGGGACCGCTGAAGAGCAACAAGGGCGCCGTCGTCGCCACTGCGGGGCAGGCTTTCCCGGAGACAGCGATCGAGCTCGAAAGCATGGACTATCTGGTCGAGGGCGTCGTCGGCTCGACCGCCTGATCTGGGGGTGGGACGATGGTGGACACGGTGACAGGGGCCGGCATGCCGGCACTCTTCGGCGCCAGGGGATATCCTCCGGTGCTGGAATGGATCGCGCGGCGGGCGGAAGCCTTCGTCATTCCGCTCGCAGCACTTGTCGTCGGCATGGCGCTGTTCAGCCTGTTCATCGCACTGGTCGGCAAGTCGCCGATCCTGCTCTACGAGACCATGTGGCGGGGCGGCTTCGGCTCCTGGTTCTCGATCCAGAACTCGCTGTCGCGGGCCGCACCGCTGCTTCTGGCGGCGCTCTGCGTGGCACTCCCGGCGCGGCTTGGCCTCGTCGTCATCGGCGGTGAGGGCGCCATCGTGCTGGGCGGCGTTGGTGCTGCTGCCATCGGCGTGGCGCTCAGCGGCTCGCCATCGTCAATCGTCATTCTTGCCATGGGCGTGGCGGGCATGGCCGCCGGCGGCATCTGGATCGGTGCCGTCGGCGCGCTGCGCCACTACCGGGCCGTCAACGAAACCATCTCCAGCCTGCTGATGGCCTACATCGCCATCGCGCTGATGAACCAGTTGGTGGAAGGGCCGCTGCGCGACCCGGCCTCGCTCAACAAACCTTCGACCCAGCCGCTGGCGGACATCTACCGCATCGGCAACATTCCGGGCATGGACGTGCATTGGGGGCTGGTCGTTGGCGTGGTCGCCTGCGTTCTCTCCTGGGTGCTCATCGAAAAGACCCGCTGGGGTTTCGCCGCGCGCATCGCCGGCGGCAATGTGCGCGCGGCGCAGGTGCAGGGGCTGGCCGTCGGGCCGCTCATCATCGGCTTCACGGCACTGGCGGGCGGCTTCGCCGGGCTTGCCGGCATGCTGGAGGTCGCCGCCGTGCAAGGCAGCGCCAATGCCTCGCTCGCCGCCGGCTATGGTTACACCGGCATCCTCGTCGCCTTCCTCGCCCGCCACAACCCGCTGGCCATCATTCCGGTCGCCATCCTGCTTGGCGGCATCGACGCCTCGGGCGGGTTGATCCAGCGCCGCATGGACCTGCCCGACGCCACGGTGCTGGTGCTGCAAGGCATGATCTTCATCGTCATCCTGTTCAGCGAAACCTTTTACGGCCGCTTCAAGGCCTTCAATCCCGACCTCTGGAAAAGGGCCTCCTGATGGACGCGACCGAGATCGGCCTCTGGGGCGTGCCGCTGGCCATTCTGGGCGGCGCCATCCGCGTGTCGACGCCCTTCATCTTCGTCTCGCTGGGCGAGGCGATCACCGAGCGTTCCGGCCGCATCAATCTGGGGCTGGAAGGCACGCTCGTCTTCGGCGCCATGACCGCCTATGCGGTCGCGGTGATGACCAACTCGCCGTGGCTCGGCCTGCTTGCCGCAGCTTTCGCCGGCCTGTTCTTCGGCCTGTTCCATGGCTGGATCTGCAAATTTCGTGGGGTCAACGACATTGCCATCGGCATCGCGCTGATGCTGTTCGGCTCGGGCCTCGCCTTCTTCTTCGGCAAGCCGTTCATCAAGCCGAAGGCGCCCAACCTGCCGGCCATTCCGTTCGGCGGTTGGTCCGATATCCCGCAGGTGCAGGCGGCGCTCGACGTCAACGTGCTGTTCCTGATCGGCGCGGTGCTTTCCGTCATACTGTGGTGGGCGTTCCGCAACACGCGCGCCGGCCTCATAGTGCGTGTCGTCGGTGACAGTTCCGATGCAGCACGCGCCATGGGCCTCAACCCCGACACGGTGCGGCTGCTCGCCACCGGCGTCGGCGGCGCGCTGGCCGGCATCGGCGGCGCCTACCTATCGCTCTACTATCCCGGCAGTTGGACCGAGCGCATCTCGTCAGGCCAGGGTCTGATGGCGGTGGCGCTGGTCATCTTCGCGCGCTGGAACCCGCTCGGCTGCTTTGCCGCGGCCCTTTTGTTCGGCGGAGCCGGCGCGCTCGGCCCGGCGCTGCAATCGGTCGGCGTCACGCAAGGCTACTACCTGTTTTACGCCGCTCCCTACATCCTCACCCTCATCATCATGATCGTCACCTCCTCGCCGACACGAACGCTTGCCGGCGCGCCAGGCGAATTGTCGATCACCAAATGAGACTTGGCACCAAATGACTGGAGTTTTGCCTATGAACGCCAGAGCCGAGATTGCCCAGCACACCATCGATGCCGAGCCCTATCCGTGGCCCTACAATGGTGACCTGCGGCCCGACAACACGGCGCTGATCATCATCGACATGCAAACCGATTTCTGCGGGCCAGGCGGCTATGTCGACCATATGGGTTACGATTTATCGCTGGTGCGGGCGCCGATCGAACCGATCAAGGCGGTGCTGTCGGCGATGCGGGCCAAGGGGTATACCATCATCCACACGCGCGAGGGGCACCGGCCCGATCTCGCCGACCTGCCGGCCAACAAGCGCTGGCGTTCGCGCCGCATCAATGCCGGTATCGGCGATGCCGGCCCGTGCGGGCGCATCCTTGTGCGCGGCGAGCCGGGCTGGGACATCATCCCCGACCTCTACCCGATCGAGGGCGAGCCGATCATCGACAAGCCTGGCAAAGGCTCGTTCTGCGCCACCGACCTGGAGCTGATCCTCAACCAGCGCCGCATCGAGAACATCGTACTGACCGGCATCACCACGGATGTCTGCGTGCACACCACAATGCGCGAGGCCAATGACCGCGGCTATGAATGCATGATGCTGGAGTATTGCTGCGGGGCGACCGACCACGGCAACCATCTGGCGGCGATCAAGATGATCAAGATGCAAGGCGGCGTCTTCGGCACGGTGTCGAATTCGACGGCGCTCGTGGCTCAGTTGCCATGAGGAGGCCGCGATGAGCGACAGCGTCCGAAAAGCCGTCGGCGTCGAAACCATCGGCATGACCATGCGCTTTGGCGGCTTCACCGCGCTGGACGCCGTGTCGGTGAAAGTGCCGGCAGGTTCCTTTCACGCGCTGCTTGGCGAGAATGGCGCCGGCAAGTCGACGCTGGTCAAATGCATGATGGGTTTTTATCACCCGACATCAGGCGACATGCTGGTCGACGGCCGCGAGGTGGCAATCGCCAGTCCGCGTGACGCTTCGGCGCTTGGGCTCGGCATGGTCTACCAGCATTTCACCCTAGTGCCGTCGCTGACAGGGGCGGAAAACCTCGTCATCTCGCGCGAGAAGGTTCCTGGCATCATCGACTGGCGCAAGGAGCGCAGCGACCTTGCCGTGTTCATGGAGCGCATGCCGTTCAAGCTGCCGCTCGACGTCAAGGTGGCGGAGCTTGCTGCTGGCGAAAAGCAGAAGCTCGAAATCATCAAGCAGCTTTATCTTGGCCGCTCATTCCTGGTGCTGGACGAGCCAACCTCGGTGCTGACGCCCGGCGAGGCGCAAGAGGTGCTGGGGCTTGTGCGCGACATGACGAAAGCCGGCGACCTCACCGTGCTGATGATCTCGCACAAATTCCATGAGGTGACCGCCTTCGCCAACGATGTCAGCGTGCTGCGCAAGGGCAAGCTGACGGGAACCGGCCGCGTCGCCAACCTGGACCATAAGGCGATGGCCGCGATGATGATCGGCGACCAGCCGATCGCCGCCCTCGACAGCCGTGCGGCGCCAAAACCGGATGCCGAGATCGTGCTGAAG
>NZ_RZSJ01000178.1:0-10340 GCF_003998025.1 Mesorhizobium sp. M8A.F.Ca.ET.021.01.1.1 | reverse complement strand
CGGCCGGCATCTGGACGATGGAGAGCAGAGAATCCTGGCCCGACAGCGCTTTCGATTCCACCGGCACGCCGAACACCGGCAATGGCGTCATTGCCGCCGTCATGCCGGGCAGATGCGCCGCACCCCCGGCTCCGGCGATGATCACCTTGTAGCCGGCCGCCTTGGCGCCCTTGGCGAATTCATAGAGCCGGTCGGGCGTGCGGTGCGCCGAAATGATCAGCCTTTTATGGGGAACGCCAAGCGCCTCCAGCGTTTCGGCCGCCTGGCGCATCGTCGCCCAGTCGGATTGGCTGCCCATGATGATGGCGACGTCGGCGCGTTGATGGTTCAAGCTTCTGCTCCCCGGCGACAAAGGCGCGCCTTAGCGGAATTCGCGCGGGGCCGCAAGGATATGCGGCCATCGGCGAGATGCCGACGGCCACATCCGGCTCATACCGCGGCCTTGCGGAAGCGGGCGACGAAGTCGTCGAGCTCGGGGCGTTCCATGTCGGAGATCGCCCAGTAGGAGAAGGCGCCGTCGCTCCAGTGCACCATCGAGAAGCCGCCCGAGGAAAGATCGTCCGGCTGGGTGGCCTTGCCGCCCTGCTGCGGTTCGGCGACCAGCGTGATCAGGTGCTCGCGATGGCGGTAGACCAGTGCCGGTACCGGCCGGCCTGATATCACCTCGACCCGGCCGCCGATCAGCGCGAAGCCGTCCTGGGCAAGGTCGGGCGCCGGCGGCGAGACACCGATGCGGGCGTCGAGCCACGGCTTGACCGTATGGCGGTCGGAGGAAACGATGTCGATCGGACTCGCGGCGAGCAGGCTGCGGCGATGGCCGCTGGCGACAGCGGCGGCAAAGCCGTCCTCCGCGCCGTTGAACATCACCCATTGCGTCGCGCCGCTGGCCAGCACCGCGCTGATCATGATCGACGCCGCCATGGCGCGCCAGTCGAACGAGCCGAAGCGGCGTGCCCTTGGCGATGTGCGCGCCTGCGAAGGACGCGTCCCGGCTTCCCGTCTCTGGCCTGCGCCGGCGCCCGTGATCAATCCCGGCAGCGCCGACGGCGTGCCGCGCTGCGGCTCGGTCGCCTCTGCGTCGCCTTGCCGTTCGGTATCCGCCATGCCGATTGCCGCGATGCGGGCCAGAAACGCGTCGCTGACTTCGGGGCGGGGCAGGCGGCTGACCGCGCCTCGCAAGGCGACAATGCGGGCATGTTCGGCGGCAAGCCGGGGGTCGGCGGCGATGCGGCGCTCCACGGCAAGGGCGGCCGCGGCATCGAGTTCGCCATCTACAAGGGCGTGGATCATCAGTCTGATACCTTCGGGATCATCGGGCAGTCCGTCGTCGTGCGTCATGACGCTCTCCCCAAATCAGACGTCAGCAGGCCGCGGGCGCGGGCAAGCCTGGACATCACCGTGCCCATCGGCACGTCGAGCATGGCCGCTATTTCACGATAGCTGAGGCCGTTTATGTCGCGCAGCACCAGCGTCTCGCGAAACGGCTGCGGCAGGGCAGCGATCGCAGCCTCTAGTGCCGCCGTATCGGCCCTGGCGATCAGGCTCGCCTCCGGCCCGTCCTCGTCGGGCAGGCTGGTGCCATGGGCCGCCGCCATGTCGTCGAGATCGCAGAGATCGCCGACAGCCATCATGCCGCGCGGCCGGTTGCGCGCCATCCAGGTGTAGGAGGTGTTGCGCACGATGGTCAGCAGCCAGGCACGGGCATTGCCGCCGGCATAGCCTGATATGCCGGCATGCGCCTTGATGCAGGCGTCCTGCACGACATCCTCGGCGTCGGCGGCATTGCCGGTCAGCCAACGGGCCAGCGCCAGCGCATCGCCGAGATGCGGCAGCACCACCTGATTGAAGCGCTCTGCCAAGGCCCTCTCGCTCAAAGCAGCACCATGATCCGATACTCCGGGACGGACTGGGCGCGCCGCCTCAAGATGCGACAGCGATTTTGCCTTGCTTGCGGGAGGAAAGCCGCCGGAAACGGACAAAGTCGCCTGCCGTGCTGAAAGTGAATTCATCTGCATCACCGGTGTCAAGCGCCACAAGGGAGAGCCTGACGACCATCATGCTTGCCAGCGCACGGCGACGGCCGACGCCGCAACCATGGTCGCTGGCCTGGCAATGATGCGGCATGCCGATCTCCTCAACGCCGGAAGTGGCGTATGTCGAGAAGACTTGTCGAGGAGACGATTTATTCCCGCGTGGGCAAATCCGGCTGTTCACAGTCATGTGATCAGCCGGTGCTTTCGGCATTGTTGGTTCGGTTTGGCGATCAATCCGGCCAGCGCGAGACGCCTAACGAATCCTTGCGGGCGACCTTCATCGCGTCGGCCGGGCGCTCCTTCGCGGTCAGTACGGCGCGCAGGCGCTCGGCGACGATCTCCGCTTCGCCGGGGTGAAGGTTGCAGGGGTCGAGGAAGAAATGGCCGCGCTCGACCTCGTGGTTGCGCACGATGATCGGCGGCGCGCCCGCGGCAAGTGCCGAGGCGAGACCGGCGGCGGTGAAGCGGCTCTCGGGCGAGACGAATATCTGCAGCCGGTCGAGCGGATTGGCGGTGGGATCGGGAATGATGATGGCGGCGATGCCGGGCAGTCCCTGCAACGCATCCTTCCACAGGTTCAGGGCTGCCTCCTCGCGCCGGCGGATGCCGGCATGGTCACGCTTCTCCCAGGCTTCGAGCGCGGCCATGGTGCCGGCGATGCTTTCCTTGCCGACCTTCATGGCGCGCGCGACGCCGCGATTCTGAAGATAGGCGGCCCGTATCAGATCCTTGCGGCCGGTGACGATTCCGCTGGTCGGTCCGCTCAGAAATTTGTGGCCGCTGTAGATGACGACGTCGGCGCCGCGCGCCAGAAAACCGCGCAGATCGTATTCGGACGCGGCATCGACAATCACCGGTACGCCCTTGGCGTGGCAGATCTCCGAGAACTCTTCCAGCGACAGCATGCCGTACTGCACCGTGTGGTGGGCGACGACATAGAGGCCCGCCGCCGTGCGTTCGTTGATCGCTTCGCGCACATGATAGTCTTGGGTGACGCTGACCGTGCCGGCGGGCACCACCTTGGCGCCGGCGACGCGGACCGACTGGTCGATCGGCGCGCCGTAATTGACGATATGGCCGAGCTGGATGACGACTTCCGACTTCAGCCCTTCGGTATCATCGGGCAGGCGCTCGATGGCGAGCAGGTTGGTCCCCGTCATCGCACCGGCGATCGCCATGGTGATGCCGCTGGCGCAGCAGGCGGTGATGAAGCCGGCCTCGCCGCCGGTGAGGCGCGCGACAATGGTGCTCGCGGCGCGCTGCAGATCGTCCATCTCCACCCATTGCGAGGCCATTTCGGCCATGGCGCTGATCGCCTCGGGAACGATGATCGAGGCGCCGAGCGCGGTCATGGTGCCGGAGACGTTGATGATCGGCCGCAAGCCCAGCCGTTCGCGAATGGTGGTGTTGGAGCCGGTGTCGGAATAGGTTTTCATGTGAGCAAATCCCGTTGGTGGCAGGTCAGGCGGCGATCTCGACGACCGCTTCGATTTCGACGGTGATATTTCCAGGCAGCGAGCCGACGCCGATCGCCGAACGGGCATGGCCGCCGATTTTGTCGAAGACATCGGCGAACAGGTCCGAACAGCCATTGACCACCCGTGGGTGGTCGCTGAAGGTCGGCGTCGCGTTGACGAAGCCGAGCAGCTTGACGACGCGCACGATTCGGCCGAGATCGCCGGCTGCCGCATGCATGACGGCAAGCAGATTGAGCCCGGTCAGGCGCGCATGCTCATAGGCCTGTTCGACCGTCACATCCTCCCCCACCTTGCCGGTGCAAAGCGTGCCGTCGGCGCGCAGCGGCCCCTGGCCGGAGAGGAAGATCAATCGCCCGCTCTCGGCATGGGTGACGAAGTTGGCGATGGGCGTCGGCGGCTCGGGCAGCGTCAGGCCGAGTTGGGCGAGCCTGGTATAAGGCGTCATTGATGAAGGCTCCTTGGGGCAGCTTTGGCCGCCTGATGTCAGAAATGCGAGGCGCGGAAGCGCGCCAGGAAGGTGCGGAGGCGTTCGTTGGTGGTCTCCGCCGCGAGGATCTCCTTCGGCGGCCCGACGGCGCTGACGCCGCCATCGGCCATGAAGACGATGCGGCTCGAAGCGTCACGGGCAAAGGCCATTTCGTGGGTGACCATCAGCATGGTCATGCCGTCCTCGGCGAGGCTGCGCACGACGGCCAGCACCTCGCCGACCAGTTCGGGATCGAGGGCGGAGGTGATCTCGTCGAGCAGCAGGATCTTCGGCTCCATGGCCACGGCGCGGGCGATGCCGACGCGCTGCTGCTGGCCGCCGGAGAGCTCGGCGGGCAGGCTGTCGGCCTTGTGGGCAAGGCCGACGCGGCCGAGCCAGTGCTCGGCGATCGAGCGTGCCTCGGCCTCGTTCTTACCCCGCACCTTGGTCAAGCCCAGCATGATGTTGCCGGCTGCCGTCAGGTGCGGGAACAGGTTGAAGCTCTGGAACACCATGCCGGTCTCGGCGCGCATGCTGGCCAAATCGCGTTCGCTGCGGCGCTGGCGCGTTCCGGCCTCGCGATAGCCGACCTCCTTGCCGTCGATGCGGATCGAGCCGCTGTCGTAGCTCTCCAGGAAGTTGACGCAGCGCAGCAGCGTGGTCTTGCCGCTGCCGGAAGGGCCGATGACGGTCACCACCTCGCCGCGCTTCACCTGAAGGCTGACGGAGCGCAACACCTCGACGGCGCCGAAGGCCTTGGAGACATCGCGTACGTCGAGCAATGCGGGATTGGCGTTCGAGGCTTCGGACATCGTGCTATTCCCGGATGAAGGAGAAACGCCGCTCCAGCCGCCGGCTGGCGAGCGAGAGCGCGTAGTTGACCGCGAAATAGATGAGCGCGCCCAGTATATAGAGCGGCATCGCCTCATAGGTGCGGCCGATGACCTGGTTGATGGCCTGCATCAAATCGGTGATGCCAAGCAGCGACACCAGCGCGCTGCCCTTGACCGCGTCGGTGACGCCATTGATCCAGGGCGGCAGGAAGCGCCTGAAGGCCTGCGGAAAGATGACGTAGGTCAGCCGTTGGCGAAAGGTCAGCCCGATCGCCATCGCGGCTTCGGACTGTCCCTTCGGGATGGAGCCGACCGCGCCCCTGAGATACTCGATGACCTGCGCCGTCTTGAACAGGGTCAGCGCCGACACCGCGGCCCAGAACGATGGCAGATGCAGCCCGATCGCCGGCAGGCCGTAATAGACGAAGAACATCAGCACCAGGATCGGAATGCCGCGAATGGTGTCCGAGAAGATGCGCACCGCCCAGCGCAGCGGCGCCGGTCCATAGACCAGGCCGACGCCCAGCAGGACGCCGGCGATGAGCGACAGCACCACGACCAGCAGCGATACCCACAAGGTCACGGCGAACCCTTGGGCGAGGAACGGCAGCGCGTAGAGGATCTGGCCAAGCATGTCAGCGTGCCGCCCTGAACCGGCGCTCGATGAGCCGCAGCCCAAAAAGCATGATGTAGCCCGTCACCAGATACATCGCGGTGGTGACCAGGTAGACCTCGACGATGCGGAAGGTGTTGAAGTTGATCCACTGGGCGCCGAAGGTGAGTTCGGGCACCGAGATGACGGAGGCGATCGAGGTGTCCTTGAACAGCGAGATGAAGGTGTTAGACAGCGCCGGCAGTGTGATGCGCAGCATGGTCGGCAGGCGCACGTGGAGCAGCCTTTGCCAGGGCGTGAGGCCGATCGCCTTGCCGGCGTCGAGCTGGCCGCGCGGGACAGCCTCGAGGCCTGAGCGAAACACTTCGACCAGATAGGCGCCGCTATAGACCGACAGGGTCAGGACAAACGAGGTCGGTGCGCTGTAGGCCAGGTCGACCACGGTCGGCAGGCCGTAGAAGACGAGATAGACGAGCAGGATCAGCGGCACGTTGCGGATGAACTCGACATAGGCGGCGATCAGCGCCCGCACCACGCGTCCTGCGGAGACGTACCAGACCGCGAGCACCAGCCCGATGACGACGCCGATGGCGATCGAGATCACGGCAAGCTCGAGGCTGAGCAGCAGGCCGCCCCACAGCTTGTCGAAATGCCGCCAGATCAGATTGAAATTGAGGGCATAGCCCATGCGTCCGCCTCGGTGTGAAGGGCGTCGAGTCGATTACGGAAGGGCTGGAATGCCGCCCTTCCGTAATCCGGGATCAGATGACCGGGAAGCCGGGATGACGCGCCGGCGGTTCCTGGCCGAAATAGTCCTTGAAGGCAGCGTCGTAGAGCGCCGATTCATGGCCGAACATGGCGATGGTGAAGGTCTGGTCGACGAAGGTCAGCCAGTCGAGATCGCCCTGCCGAAGTGCCGCGCCATAAAGCATCGAATACCAGCTCTTGCCGGCATCGAAATATTTGTCGGGATTGCGCGAGGCGAGCCAGCGCACGGTGGACAGATCGACCGCGGCGGCGTCGGCGCGTTTCGATTCCAGCGCCTGCAGCACGTTGGCCTGGGTATCGATCTGCAGCACCTGGGCCTGCGGCAAAGCGTAGTGGACCGAGCTTTCGGCGTCGACATTCTGCAGGATCGAAATGCGGGTTGCCGAACCACCGGCGAGCAGTTTGTCGAAGGTCTTGTTCTCGGCGGTCGGCAGCGTCAGCAAGGCAACGCCTTCGACATAGTAAGGCCGGGAGAAATTGATCAGCTGCGAGCGTTGCGCCGTCATCGTCATGAACTGGATCGTGATGTCGACCTTGTTGGTGGTCACGTTGGGAATGCGCTGCGCAGGGTCCTGCATGACGAACTCGACCTTGGTCGGGTCGTCGAAAAGGCCCTTGGCGAGGATGCGGCCCATGGTGATGTCCATGCCCACCAGTTCGCCGGCATCGTTCTCGAAGTGCCAGGGCGCGTTGGTGCTGCCGGTGCCGACAATCAGCTTGCCTCTGTCGAGCACGGTGCGCAGAAGACTGTCGGATGCGGCTTGCGCGGCGGCCTTCTGGGCATCGACGGTTGCCAGCACCCCGGCGGTGGCCAGTCCCGCCATTCCCAATTTCAGAAAATCACGTCTTCCGGATGTGTCGTTCACGGCGACCTCCTTTCGTGTTGTGTTCCCCTATGCACAGGTCATACACGCGATGGCGATTATCAAAATTGTCTCTTACAAGAGACGCATGTATCCTGTACAAGACAGATACTAACACCGGGAATCGACAATGCAAGATGGCAATGCCCCAGCAATTTCGGCGGACGAGAAGACGACCGCCTCCCGCGAGAAAGGCCTCAACCGGGTCTTGGAGATCCTGGAGTTTCTTCACACCACGCAGCGGGCGATCGGCATTGGCGATCTTGCCAAGGGGGTGAACGCGCCGCGTTCGACCACCTACACGCTGGTGCGGTCGCTGGTCGATGCCGGCCTGCTGGAAATGGCCGGCGACGGCAACCGCGTCTATTTCGGCAAGAAACTCTATCTCTACGGAATGGACTATGTGCGGGGCAACGATTTGTTGCGGCGCGGGCGCCAGGAGGTCGATCATCTGTCGCGCGAGACCGGCGAGACCTCGGAACTGTGCATGCTGCAGAGCGGCCGCTACACGATCGTCCATTCCAGCCCTGGCACCAGGCCGTTCCGCATCAGCTCCGCCACAGGCCTGCAGATACCGCTGCCTTGGACTGCCTCGGGACGGCTGCTTCTTGCGGGGCTGGATAGAGCCGCGATCGAGGCCATGGTGTCCGACGACGACCTCGTGCTGCCCGATGGCCGCAAGCTGCGGCTCGACGATTTCATCGCCGACATCGCAAAGGCCGGGGTGACCGGTTACTGCGTCACTTCGGGCCTGGTCGACGCCTATACGAAATGCCTCGCCGTGCCGGTCTTTTCAGCGCCAGGCAAGGTCGAGGCGACGATGTGCCTGGTGGTTCCGATCGACACGTCGGAGGAGCGGACCGCGGATCTCATCGGCCTGCTGCGCGGCCGCGCCGCCGGGCTCTCGATCGGCGGATAGGCGGAAAAGCGTTCGCGTCTCAGGCGATGATGTCTGGAATGATCTTGTCTTCCAGCTTCATCAGCCGGTCCTTGAGGACAAGCTTCTTCTTCTTCATGCGCTGGATCTGCAGCGGGTCGCAATTCATGGCGATCATCGCGTTGATCGCGGCATCGAAATCGGCGTGTTCCTGCTTCAGCCGGGAAAATTCGAGGCGAGTATCGGCCTGTTCCTGATCGGACATTCTCTACCGTCTGCACGTCTGCGGCGCCCAAAACTGGGCCTGGTTGGGCGGGGGCGGCAATTTCTGCCACCGGCGCGCAGCCCATATCACATTTCATGTTGTCGTGGAATGCTACCACGCAGCATTCGACATCGCCGTCTGATGGTGGCACACTGTCATTGTGCCGTCACAGATACGACCTGCGGTGGACGTGCCTTGGCGGCTGCAATCGAGGAAACCATGAAAGGGAGAACCAATCATGTCTCTTGCATCCCATCTTGATGAGTTGCAGCGGAAACACGGCGACATTGAACGCGAAATCGATGACGCGATGAACCACCCGTCGGTGGACGACCTCGAAATCGTGAATCTCAAGCGACGCAAGCTGGCACTCAAGGATGCGATTGAGAAATTGAGGGCGCAACCAACCACGCATTGATCCTCACGTGATATAGCCGCTCACCACTGGCGGTTTTCCTTGCCGGCGGCGCCAGCCGCCGGTGCAGTGGGTTTAATTTCAGCGATTCCACAAGCCGAAGCTAATATTCGTCAGGGCCGTTTATGCCGGGCCGCCGTAAGGTCGTGCGCTGTTTCAGGGTCCTGGCCGGCACCAATTGCTGCCAGTGGCGACCTGTCGCCATTGACAAGCCATCTTTGCTCCTCCACCTCATGCCCGGACTTCAGCGCATCGGACCCGGCTTGTGCGTCCAAGCGGACGCACGGGCTTCAGAGAGACGCATAGCGCTCCAGAGAGACGCATGGCGCTCCAGAGACAAAAGGCTGCCGGCATGACCGGGTATTTTTCCTTTCCCTTCCCCCGCCGCACCTCGGTCGGCGTCGATGTCGGCGGCGTGGTCGTCGGCGGCGGCGCGCCCGTGGTCGTGCAATCGATGACCAATACCGATACCGCCGATGTCGATCAGACGGTCGCGCAAGTCGCGGCGCTGCACCGCGCCGGCTCCGAGATCGTGCGCATCACCGTTGACCGCGACGAGAGTGCCGCCGCCGTGCCGCGCATCCACGAGCGACTGTTGCGGCTCGGCATCAACGTGCCGCTGGTCGGCGATTTCCACTATATCGGCCACAAGCTGCTGGCCGATCACCCGGACTGCGCCGAGGCGCTTGCCAAGTACCGCATCAATCCCGGCAATGTCGGCTTCAAGGACAAGAAGGACCGGCAGTTCACCGATATCGTCGAGATGGCGATCAAGCACGACAAGCCGGTGCGCATCGGCGTCAACTGGGGCTCGCTCGACCAGGAGCTGTTGACGCGGCTGATGGACGACAACCAGGACAAGGGTTTTCCCCTGACCGCGCAGGAAGTCACGCGCGAGGCGATCGTGCAGTCGGCGATCCTGTCGGCCGAGATGGCCGAAGAGATCGGTCTTGGCCGCGAAAAAATCATCCTGTCGGCCAAGGTCAGCGGCGTGCAGGATCTGATCGCCGTCTACACCGAACTCGCCACCCGTTCCAACCACGCGCTGCATCTCGGCCTCACTGAAGCCGGCATGGGGTCGAAAGGCATCGTTGCTTCTTCCGCCGCCATGGGCATCCTCTTGCAGCAAGGCATCGGCGACACCATCCGAATCTCGCTGACGCCGGAGCCGAATGGCGACCGCACCCGCGAGGTGCAGGTGTCGCAGGAACTGCTGCAGACCATGGGTTTCCGGCAGTTCGTGCCGATCGTCGCGGCCTGCCCCGGCTGCGGCCGCACCACCTCCACCGTGTTTCAGGAACTGGCGCAGAACATCCAGGCGGACCTGCGCAAGAACATGCCGGTGTGGCGTGAGAAATACCCAGGCGTCGAGAACCTCAAGGTCGCGGTGATGGGCTGCATCGTCAACGGCCCGGGTGAGTCCAAGCACGCCGATATCGGCATTTCGCTGCCCGGCACTGGCGAGACGCCGACAGCGCCCGTCTTCGTCGACGGCAAGAAAGCAGCGACCCTGCGCGGGCGGTCGATCGCGGCGGATTTCGAGAAGATGGTCGCCGACTATATCGAACAGAGGTTCGGTCAGGGCGGCAAGGCCGCGGCAGAGTAGGTGAAATGCGGCGTTTCCTGTGGGCGACGCTGATTTTCCTGTGCGGCATGGCCTGGTCGACGCTTGCCCAGGCCGATCCGCCGCAATCGGCCAAGCAGCGGCTGATCGACAAGGTCTGCAACC